>JANPPO010000027.1:0-10886 GCA_031428555.1 Bdellovibrionales bacterium
AGAGCGTTGGATGGGTTGGGAAAGAAAGCGCGGAAAGCTTCAAGAGTTTAATCACCTTCTTTTAGGTGCAGCGAACACTTCTTATTATCCATTCGGTGGACAAGATCTATCAGTTCCAAAAGATATTCGTTATGTGATTACTCTTGATGCTGATACGAAGTTACCAAGATCGGCTGTTGCTCAACTGGTTGGAACGATGGCTCACCCGCTTAATCATCCAAAGTTCGATCCTGCAAAAGGTCGAGTAGTATCTGGATACGGAATTTTACAGCCTCGAATTACGCCGTCACTACCAAGCGAACATGAAAGTACCGTATTTAGAAAGCTTTCTACTGTACGATCAGGAATTGATCCTTATGCGTCTGCAGTGTCGGATGTGTATCAAGATTTATTCGACGAGGGTTCTTTTACTGGAAAAGGAATTTACGACCTAAGAGCTTTTGAAAAAGCTCTTAATGGCAGAATTCCAGAAAATGCAGTACTAAGTCATGATCTGCTCGAGGGAAACTTTGCACGTTGTGGTTATTTAAGTGATGTCGATTTCTTTGAAGACTTTCCATCTCATACAGGTGTTGCGGCACTTAGAAATCATCGCTGGACCAGAGGCGACTGGCAACTTTTGCCTTGGATTTTTGGTCGTCGCGGCCGATCTATTTCGGCCATCAATCGTTGGAAGATGATCGATAACTTAAGAAGATCACTTGTCGCCCCTTCAAGCATTTTACTCTTTTTTGTTTCTCTTATCTTCTTAGGGTCGGATGCTTGGGCACTGCTTGCACTATTTCTTATTAATTTTCTAGCCCCTGCTTTAATTACTTTGTGGGCGGATTTATGGCCACGAAGAAGAAATACTTCTTATCTCAATCATCTTCTCTTCTCTTTTGAAGAGCTTGGTGACGGCTTAGATCGATCTTTTATGTCCATAGCACTTCTACCAAAGAATGCCTGGGTATCAATAGATGCAATGGTCAGAGTCTTTTATCGACTCGTTTTTAGTCGAAAGAAATTACTCGAGTGGACTACCGCTGCACAGGCGAAAGATTCTGCAAGCCTTGATCTAGGCAGTTTCTTACATAGCATGCGCGGAGCTATCACATTGACTGCGCTTGGTACGATTCTGATTTTTCTAACTCAGAATGATTTATTTTTTTATATTTCACCTTTGCTGATGCTGTGGCTTTCAAGTCCTGTACTTGCCTACTTCTTCAGCCGACCTCCAACGGAAAGAATTATTAAGCCGGTTCAGCCTCAGGATATTTTACTATTTCAGGCAACAGGTCGAAGAATTTGGCGATTCTTTGCAACATTCGTGAATGAAAAAGATAACTTTCTTCCACCAGATAACTTTCAAGAAGATCCAGTTCCGGTTATTGCTCACAGAAGTTCGCCGACAAATTTTGGCCTCTATTTGCTTTCGGTTTTAGCTGCGCGTGATTTTGGTTGGATCGGATCGATGGAAGTAATCGAAAGACTGGAGACTACGTTAAAAAGTCTTCTTCAGCTGGAAAGATTCGAAGGCCATTTTTATAACTGGTATGATACTTCAGACCGCAGGCCTTTAGAACCCAAATATATTTCGTCAGTCGATAATGGGAACTTAACGGGTCACCTCGTTGCTGTTGCGCAAGGTTGCGAAGAAATATTAAATTCTGCAATTGATATTAATGAATTTAAAATAGGCGTCTTAACGACATTAGATCTTTTAAATGCTGAATTTAGTTCCTATAAAACTAACTATTTAGAACCAGCTGAAGGATTTAATCCTTTGTTTACGGCCTACTTAGATTTAGCAGACCGATTAAATTCTTCGAATGATCTTGTTGTAAATCGTACTCAGCATTTTATTTACTTGAAAACTCAGGCTGCATTGCTGGTTAAGCACGCTAGATCATTTGCTGGCGAAACAGTTGCGCCAGAACGATCTGAAATCTTAGCCTGGTGCCGAGCTTTACAAAGTGACATCCAAAGTTATGCGAATGACTTCTTAAATTTAGTTGGTTGGTCAGATTTCGCTGATGAAAAGCTACCTGAAACAGCAGCACTAGAAAATCGTCAACAATGGCAAGGGTTTCGCCAAAGATTAAGTGATCCTGTTGCTATAAAAGAAATTGCTCCTTATTGCTCTAGACTTCTAAATGATCTGATCGAGTTCAAGAAAAATGAAAAAGCTTTGAAACATGATCTGCCAGATTTTATTGATCCCTTGTTAGAAAACTTAGAACAAGCAATCGAACAAGCTACAAAATTAGTTAGTAGAACTAAGGAAGTTCAAAGTATTTGCCGGCAGCTCATTCGCGAAATGGATTTTAGACTCCTTTATGATAAGAACCGAAAACTCTTTTCAATTGGTATGCGTGTTAGCGAAAGAAAACTAGATCCAAGTTATTACGATCTTTTAGCTTCTGAAGCACGATTAACAAGTTTTATTGCAATTGCCAAAGGCGATGTACCGGTTTCCCACTGGTTTCATTTAGGACGAAGCTTAGTTCATGCCGGTCAGGGAACTGCTCTGGTTTCTTGGTCGGGTTCGATGTTTGAGTACCTAATGCCTTGTATTGTGATGCACACGCCAGAAGCAAGTCTTCTAGAACAAACTTGTCGAAATGCGATCACTCGACATATTGAATACGGCAATGAAAAAAAGGTTCCTTGGGGAATTTCGGAATCTGCATATCACAAGCGAGATTTAGAACTCACTTATCAGTATTCAAACTTTGGTGTTCCTGATCTAGGTTTAAAACGTGGACTAAGTGCGGACTTGGTTGTGGCTCCTTACTCGACTCTACTTGCCGCTTTATTTGAACCGGCTCAAGCCGCAGAAAATTTGCGTACACTTCAAAAACAAGGAGTACAAGGTCCTTATGGGTTTTATGAAGCGGTAGATTTTACGCCAAGCCGTCTTCCGGCAGGACGAACAAGTGTTATCGTAAAAACTTACATGGCCCATCACCAGGGAATGTCGCTTGTGGCACTTGCTAATATTTTTAAAAATTTAGCTATGCAAAGACGTTTTCACGCGGATCCTTCGGTTCAAGCGACTGAGCTTTTATTACAAGAGCGAACTCCTCATGCAATCGGAACACTTCCGACTCCGGAAGAAAATGTTCAGGTGAATATCGTGAAAGAACAAGTCGAGCATGTTTCCAGAATATATCACACGGTTAACAGACCAGTTCCGACGACTCAAGTTCTATCAAACGGAAATTACACCGTCATGCTTAGCTCTGCAGGAGCCGGCTTCAGCCGCATGAGAGATCTCGCTGTCACAAGATGGCGTGAGGATGTAACACGTGATCATTATGGTTCATTTATCTATTTGAAAGACTGCAATAGCCAAGAAGTTTGGTCAGCAGGCTATCAGCCTATCTGCATAGAGGCCGATCACTATGAAGCTTCATTTTCTGAAGACCGTGCTTGCTTCACCCGACAAGATTTTGAAATTAATAGTAATCTTGAAGTCTTTGTTTCACCTGAAGAAAACGCTGAGGTCAGAAGACTTACGCTAACAAACTTAAGTTCCAAAGTTCGAGAAATTGAAGTCACTTCGTATTTAGAAGTCGTGCTGAATACTCAAGCAGCGGATGTCGCTCATCCGGCTTTTTCGAATCTGTTTATTGAAACAGAATTTAACCCAAATGTTTCGGCATTAATCGCAAGCAGGAGACCTCGCTCGCATAAAGATAAGCGATTATGGATGATGCATCAGTTACAAGGTGACCGCCATGCAATTGGCCCAGTTCAGTACGAAACTGACCGTGCACAGTTTATTGGTCGCGGACGAACTGTTGCAAATCCTGCCGCCATTTTTACACGCGAAAAATTAAGTGGAACTGTCGGTCCGGTTCTTGATCCAATCTTAAGTTTAAGAACGCGAGTGCGCCTGCAGCCTGGCGCCAGAACTCAGCTTACTTTTATGAATGGTGTTTCCGATAATAAAGAGGCCATCGAAATCATGATTGATAAATTTCATGATCCTTCAACATACGAACGAGTAAGCGACTTAGCTTGGACACAAGCCCAAGTAAAACTCCACTATTTAGGTATCGAGCCAGATGAAGCCCACCTTTTTCAGAGATTAACGACAAGACTTCTCTATTCTGATCCTTCACTTCGAGCGCCAACAGAAGTTTTAAAACGAAATGTTCGAGATCTAACAGGACTGTGGTCCCATGGTATTTCGGGTGACCACCCGATTATTCTCGTTAGAATTGACGATATTGAAGATCGAAGTTTAGTTCGCCAGCTGCTGAAGGCTCAGATTTATTTTGCAACCAAAGGTTTTGTTTTTGATCTGGTTATTTTAAATGAAAAATCCAGCTCTTATTCTCAAGAATTGCAAACAGTGTTAGAACATATGGCTCAAAGCGCGTTTACTCGATCTGCTTTGACGATGACTCATGGGAAAGTATTCGTCTTAAGAAATGATCTTTTGTCAGAAGCTGATCAAATTCTTCTTGCGGCTGAAGCTCGAGTTATTTTATCAACTCGATTAGGCAGCTTGTCTGATCAGGTTAAGCGAACCTTTATGATTCCAGTTAACGCATCCAAACTTTCGCAGCATAAGAGTAAAGGTCAACACTCTATTCCTGTTCCCGAATTGGAATTCTTTAATGGCCGCGGTGGATATTCTTCAAACGGAGAAGAGTATACTGTCGTTTTAAAAGAAGGTGAAACGACACCTGCTCCGTGGATTAATGTTATTGCAAATCCAGAATTTGGCTTTCAAGTTTCGGAAAGCGGATCAAGTTATACATGGTCCTTAAACAGTCGCGAGAATCAGGTTACACCTTGGTCGAATGACCCGGTATCAGATCCATCTGGCGAAGCGATATATATGACTGATTTAGATTCCGGAGTCGTATGGTGCCCAACAGCTGCGCCAATTAGAGTTCCACACGCAGTTTATTTAGCTCATCATGGTCAGGGTTATAGTCGTTTTGAAACTATCGCTTATGGAATTCAATCAGAACTTATTCAATTTGTAGCGCAAGATCAGCCCGTGAAGATTTCAAGACTGATTTTGGAAAACAAATCGACCAGTGCCAGAAAGCTTTCAGTGACCGGGTATACAGAGTGGGTTTTAGGTTTCTCAAGACCAACGATGGCACCAACAACCGTGACTGAATTCGACGAAGAATCCAAAGCAATATTTGCATTTAATCCAAGAAATTCTGAACATGGAAAAAGAATTTCTTTTAGCGCGCTTGTTCAAAAACAATCAGCGTACACTTGCGACCGAACAGAATTTATCGGCAGAAATTCAAGTTTAAGTCGACCTGATGCGCTTCATAGCAGTGAAAAGATGAAAGAAAAATTTGGCGGCGGACTGGATCCTTGTACAGCAATTCAAACAGAGATTGTTCTTGAACCAGGTCAAAAACTTGAAGTGACATTTCTTCTTGGCCAAACCATCAACCGAAATGCTGCAAGAGACCTCATCAACAAATTTAGAAAATCAAACTTCGATGAGGTTTTCAGTAACCTTAAATCAATGTGGAAAGATCTGTTAACAAAGGTGCAAGTCGAAACGCCAGATCGAAGTTTCGATCTCGTTTTAAATCGTTGGTACCTATATCAAACAATCGTCTGCCGTCTTTGGGCAAGAGCCGCCTTCTACCAAGCTGGTGGAGCATTCGGCTTTAGAGATCAACTTCAAGATGTTATGGCCGTTTTAATTTACGCTCCACAAATGGCACGAGAGCAAATATTACGAGCCGCCAGCAGACAGTTTGTTGAAGGTGACGTTCAGCATTGGTGGCACCCTCCGTTTGGCAGGGGCGTGCGGACTCATTTTTCAGATGATTTATTATGGTTACCATATGTTGTGACAAATTATTTGCAAGTTACTCGTGATGTTTCAATTTTAGAAGAAGAAGTTGGATTTTTAACGGGACCGGAATTGCCTCAAGATAAAGAAGACTCTTACTACACTCCGGATATCGCAAATGAAAAGGCAACTATCTACGAACACTGCGTTCGCGCTTTAAATCACAGCATGAAAGTCGGTGCTCACGGTTTACCATTAATGGGTTCGGGTGATTGGAACGACGGTATGAATCACGTTGGAATCGGCGGAAAAGGCGAAAGCGTTTGGATGGCTTGGTTTCTTTATTCGAACTTAGAAAGCTTTGCACTTTTAGCTCATCACCGAGGCGAGCTTGATCGGGCTCAGCACTACATTAATCACGCTCGAAATTTAAGTAAGGCCGTGGAACAAAATGCTTGGGATGGAAGTTGGTACCGACGAGCCTTCTTCGATGACGGAACTCCGCTTGGAACCTCAGATGGTAGTGAATGTAAGATCGATTCATTAGCGCAAACTTGGGCTATTATTTCAGGTGCCGCTGATGAAGCAAGAGCGAAGACGGCAATGAATTCTGTGTACGAAAAATTAGTTAAGCCTGAAGATAATATGATTTTATTATTCACTCCCCCATTTGATAAAACAGAATTAGATCCAGGATATATCAAAGGTTATCTGCCTGGTGTTCGCGAAAATGGTGGTCAATATACTCATGCTGCAAGTTGGGTTGTTATTGCCACGGCAATGTTGGGCGACGGAAAAAAGGCGCACGAATTATTTACTTCACTCAATCCGATTCACCACGCGCTGAATGAAGCTAAAGTAAATCGTTATAAAATTGAACCCTATGTTTTGGCTGGTGACGTCTATTCACAAAGTCCACACACAGGACGCGGTGGTTGGAGTTGGTACACAGGAGCTGCGGGCTGGATGTATCGCGCTGGGCTTGAATCTATTCTAGGCTTTAGAGTAAGTGGAAATGAAATCACAATCAGACCTTGTGTCCCACCAGAGTGGAATGAATTCAAAGTTCATTATAAGTTCGGCGAAACTCAATACACAATTATTGTTGAAATGGTGAGCGGAATTTCAGAGCCTGCGAAAATAACTTTGATTGACGATAAATTACCACACGAAATCCGAGTACGCGCTGGCCGAGTTCACTCTAAAGTGTGACCGGGCACGCAGCCCGGGTTACCTTTGGAAGCCAGCGTGAAATTCGATGTGTTCGTGAATGAAACTTGAAATGAAGTAGTAACTATGGTCGTAGCCTTCACGCATTCGAAGCATTAATTCTTGTCCCGCAATTGAAGAAGCTGCACGAAGTTTTTCAGGCTTTAATTGGGTTTCTAAAAATTCATCTTTTACACCCTGATCAATTAAGATTGGCTTTGGATGAGTCACCCCGTAAGCAATTAATGTACATGCATCGTATTGAAGCCATTCCGATCTTTCTTCTCCTAAGTATCCGGTAAAAGCCTTTTCTCCCCATGGAGAAAGGACCGGATTTACGATCGGCGCAAAAGCAGAAATACTTTTGAATTTACCTTTTTCTTTAAGACCAATAACTAAAGCACCGTGACCACCCATCGAGTGACCTGAAATCGAAATTTTTCCACGAACGCCAAATTGATTTTCCAAAATGGAATAAATCTCTGTGGCGACGTAGTCATACATTCGGTAATGATCTTTGTAACCCGGAGTCGTAGCGTTCACATAAAAACCAGCGCCAGAGCCAAAATCATAAGCATCATGTTCAGCAGGTAAACTGAGCCCTCTTGGCGAAGTGTCGGGGCAGATCACCATCATTCCCAAATTAGCCAAGTGCTTTTGTGCTCCGGCTTTCGTCATAAAGTTTTCGTCCGTGCAAGTAAGTCCTGATAACCAAATCAAAGCACCTTTGATTTCTCCAGGCGGAGTATAGGTCGAAAACTTCATCTTCGTTTTCGTTACCATCGAATCGTGTTCCCAGAAACTGACTTCACCTTCAAAACATTTATGCGATTTCAAAACTTTCATGAACTTAGATCTCCCTGTTTAGAATCGAACCACTGTACGAATACTTTTTCCGGCGTGCATGTCATCAAAAGCTTGATTGATGTCCTCTAACTTACATTCGCCGGTCACAAGATCATCAATATTAATTGTTCCAGACATATACATATCAACGTAGCCAGGTAACTCAGTTCGACCTTTTACTCCGCCGAATGCAGAACCTTTCCAAACTCGGCCTGTTACTAATTGAAATGGTCGAGTTGAAATTTCCTGTCCAGCGCCAGCAACACCAATGATAATTGATTGTCCCCAGCCTTTATGACAGCACTCTAAAGCCGAGCGCATAAGCTTTGTACTACCCACACATTCGAATGAATAATCTACTCCGCCATCGGTCAATTCGACGATCACTTGTTCAATTGGTTTATCGTGTTCTTTTGGATTGATAAAATCTGTCGCGCCAAAGGCTTTAGCCATTTCGGCTTTTCCGTTATTAATATCAATTCCAATAATGCGTGATGCTTTTGCCATCTTTGCACCTTGGATAACAGATAGACCAATGCCGCCTAAACCAAAGACAGCGACAGTTGCGCCTTTCTCGACTTTTGCAGTATTGAGAACCGCACCAATTCCGGTCGTGACACCACAACCGAGTAAGCAAACTTTTTCAAGTGGAGCGCCCTTATCGATTTTTGCTAATGAAATTTCGGGAACGACTGTGTATTCAGCAAAAGTTGAAGTCCCCATGTAATGAAAGATTGGTTTTCCATCTTTTGAAAATCGAGAAGTTCCATCTGGCATCAAACCTTTACCTTGAGTTAATCTGATTCGCTGACACAAATTTGTTTTACCACTTAGGCAGAATTTACATTCCTTGCATTCAGGCGTGTATAGAGGAATGACGTGATCACCTTTTTTTAAAGTCGTAACGCCTGCGCCGACTTCTTCAACTATACCGCCACCTTCGTGACCTAAGATTACTGGAAAAATTCCTTCAGGATCTGCCCCTGAAAGAGTGTAGGCATCCGTATGACAAACTCCAGTTGCAATCATTTTAATCAGTACTTCACCTTTTTGAGGACCTTGTAAATCGACTTCTTCGATTTTAAGTGGTTGGTTTGGTCCCCATGCGACTGCAGCTTTAATTTTCATTTATTGGCTCCTAGGCGAGTCTGTTTTTGTTTAGGAAAAAACCGTACCCTTAAGGAAATGGAATCGCAAACCACACTGGGTCAGCTAAGTGGCCTCTATCTGCTTTTGCGAGTCAAAATAAAGCTCAAAACGCCAAGAATGAGAGCTAAGTAAGCCATTTTCCCGGCAAATGGAATAGTGGGTTTCAAAAAGACGACTAAAGACGTTAGCAAAATCATGATAACTGCCATCGCTTTATGCCTAGGCCTGATGATTTTATTTCGGTTCCAATCCTGAATAGGAGGTCCCAAAACTTTATGATTTAAAAGCCAATTATGAAACTTTTCAGAGCCCCGGCTAAGGCAAAAAGCAGCCAAAAGTAGAAACGGCGTTGTTGGAAGAAGGGGTAAGAATATTCCAATTGCACCAATCAGAATAAAAAGAAATCCCGCAGCAATATATAAAGACTGAATCGATTTACTTAAAATTCGCTTCATCAACCATTCCTATCAGTCGGACATTTTTCAATCACTTGAACTTAGTTGATAAGCCTTATCGTGGAAAGAGAATAAAGTATTGCGGGCCATGCCGTTAACCATATCCAGAAAAATCGGTTCAAACCAAAGGCTAAATAAATGAAAAAGTGAAACACAGCTGCGATTAAGAAATAGTAATGCGTGATACTTGGCATGAAGATAACTAAAATCGCAGCTAGCTCAAAAACTAAAACACCCCAACATAGCAAACGGCTTAGCGAAGGCTTTCGCTTTAGCCATTCACCAAGGTTACGAACATCAAGATTCAAACTTCTGCTTAAAAAAGCTGGCAGAGCTAATCCATTGCGCCAATCAGGTCCCTTAAGCTTAATAATACCGGCTTTAAAGTAGGAGTAGATGGCGTGAATAGAGATGTAGATAAGACCCAATCTTTGAAACTTTTCTTCTGGGCTTAAGATTGCTATTAACACACCTGTTAGTAAAACAAATGTCATCATGTCGCTTCCGCCATTGAAAGTTCCGCGAAACCTTATACAAATAATTAAATTCGTTATGAACAGAGCCAAAAATATAAATGGCTCAAGGTAGTAAAGTCCTAAACAAGCTGTGATTAATTGAAACACAACGATAACTTTGAATGCCGATTCGCTAAAAATAAATCGAATAAGTGAATTTGGCAGAGGAAGGCCGCATTCTAGATCTAACTTCAAGTTATTGAAACTCCAAATTTCCTTAAATTCTTTTCTACCTGTAATTTGAAGTATCTCGATGGATTGAAGAAGAATAACAAACGAAACTGAAATTGAAGTCATCAAGATTGCTAAAGTCAGGTTCATGTCACTGACTCCACATTTATCCAGTCGGAAATATAGAGATCAATTTTTTCATTTGGATTGATGGCAACGACTTTAAATTGCACTTCTGATGTCGGAACCTCGAAATCTTTCAGTTTCAATTTAATAAGCGACCTCAGCATTTTAAATGTCGAAAGGCTTTGGACTTCTCGAGAATGAATGAGTGAATTTATTGCCTGTAGGTCTTGAATATCTTTTGCAAAATGTTCGATAATATTAATCTGAGCTAGTGCCAAGTTAACGTCAGGATTCAGCAAAAGTCCAAAAGGCTGTCTTATTTGGTCAAAAGTAATAGCTTCCCATCTAGTCGACCCCTGAACTTTAAACCAAAGTTCAAAACTGAAGGCGACTCGATCAAAAAAATTCCAGTTTGGGAATAGCGCTCTGATGAGATTGATAAAAATATTAAACTGAAACTTTGATTTTGGATGATTCATCTTAAGTCTTAAAGTTTGTGCTTTCAAAAAAACGAACACAAGTCCTAGGACGCAGCGCTGCCTGTCGAATTCGTATATTTCAAGTATACAATAAGGACTTTCTTACCAAGGATCTCGATTATGAATGAGCCAACTAAATGCCCAAAATGCAGTTCAGAGAATATCTATC
>JANPPO010000028.1:0-2789 GCA_031428555.1 Bdellovibrionales bacterium
ATTGTGACATCGGATGCCGCAATCGAGTCTTTATTCATCGACATGAAACCGATGGGTCCTTCAATCTTCACGCAGCCTTCTGAATAGCACTGCATGAGCTCGAACTTCTTCATGTGGTTTGATTTAAAACCGAAGGCGAAGTTTGAAACTGTTAGAATGAAAAGAAGGGAAGTAATTTTCATTACTCGCACGGCTTCGCATTCAAAGCTAAGATTTTATTAGCGTCTTTAGCAGGATAAATTCCGCCAGCAGACTGATCTTCTATTGCAACTACGAAACCACATTTGTTGTACTTAAATGGCCCTAATTTTCTTAAGTCAGAAAGTGGGTTGTTAAGAAAATTCATTGGAGTTACTTTAGAAGCATAAGTCTCAGTTCCGTCATCAGATTTGTTTTCGATATCTTGCGGTTTTCCATTAAGGATATCTTCGATGTTGGTGATGTACGGGTTTAGCGCGGCATCAAGACAGATACCTTGATTAGCGAACATGCCAGGACGATTTGTTCCTGAAGGAGTTCCCGATTTACAAAGTGTCGCTTGGTTTTCCATGGCCCAGCGAAGTCCTGAGGTCATATCTAAACCCCAAGTCTTGATGTTTTTCAGTTGGCTTTGAGCACGAAGCTTTGCGAAGTTTGGATTTTTTAACATCGCTTTGATGTTTTGCTCTGGTGTCATTTCTGGATTCTTTTCCTGTGCTACTGCTAAATCAGTAACGCCCGAAATATCGTACGCAGTATACATCGTCATCATTATTTGAGTAGCAGCTGTGAAATCTTTAAGGTTCGAAAAGTCAGCTTGGTTAAGTGTCACTAAATGGCGATTTTCAGAAGGTGGGCATACAAGTTCGAAAACTAATTCTTCTGATTCCTTGATTTCACAAGCATCAGCAAAACGTTTATTGATATCTGGAACTAAAACCGTGTTCGCCTTGATTGTGAGTTCCGCATTTCCGGTGCTCTTTAAAAACTGAGACAGCTTTTGCAGCTGCAAAGCGATTTGATCCATCTGTTTTTGAAACTGAGCTTCCGTGTGGATATCTGGTTTGCCATCAAGATAGAACTTAGAAAGAGCCGTGTCGCCCTTGGCTTCAAGTTCAGCAATATTCTCTTCGAAATCAATTTTACCTTGAGCAGTTCTTGTAGCCAAAGGCTTCGTTCGCATCGTTAAGCCTTTTAATTCCATTAATACATCTAAGAATGCATTAAAGAATCCAGCTTTTAAATTCTTTGGATCTTGTTTTAATGCGAGCTTTGCAACTTTCGAAGCTTCTTCAAAACCCTGTGCAGAAAAAAGTTCTTCAGCCTGGCTTGCTAACTCTTCAGCTTTTTTTGTGTTTGATAGGTCTGATTTCATAACTGCTGCTACAGATACTTGAGAAACCTCTACACCAGAGTTTTGATCTCTATTATTAGAGCAAGCCACAACGACAAACATATTAAGTGCGAGGCCGCCGATAAGTAACTTTTTAGTCATCACAATAATTCTCCTGATAAACGTATTTTGAACCGGCATCCTTGTACTACAAAGAATGTGCAAATCGTTGAAATCAAAATACATTAAGAATTATTTCTTGAAGTGGATAAGAGTTCGACGGATCTGGAATCTCATTTTCGAAATCGAAATGATCGGCACACTTCTTGGATCTTTGCGTGGCTGAAGACGGAGATTCATTAAATGCGTTATCCAAAGCTTGTATCTGTAATAAATATCATTTTCGCCTTTATCTTAAGCGCTTCGCAGGCCGATGCCTGTTCAGAACTCGTTAAGCGGCTTAAAAGTAAATCATTACCTAAAGGCACAAGCCTTTGCGATCTGTCTGACCGTTACCAAAAAGCTTTAAGCAAATTAGAAAGCCAGGGTGTGCAAAACCCTGAACGAATCGCGGACATTCACGCTACCCGATTTATTAACTATCCAGACTGGCTCCGCGGGCGCGAGAAACATCAGTACAGTCCGTGGATGGTTTATGGTCCGGCACCTCAAACTTGGCAGTCATGGGAAAATGGCGCGTCCATTATTGAGGAGATGGCCGAAGCTAATCAAAAGTCAGAAAAAATTAAACCACTTGATTTCGCTTTTCTTTCGAAACTTCATAAAACTTCAATGACGAAGCTATCTTCAGCTGCGGGCCATTGGCGCACAGGTATCGAGATTGGTAAATCAATCTCGATTCACAATTCGATTCCTGAAAACGCCGTTAGTGCTTTATTAACTTCTGAATTCGTTAGTTATTTAGACCCAAAAAAGCCTTTGGTCACTTGGCGAGCGACGGAGTGCTTTGAGGATCGCACAGAAGAATATCGAACGATGTTCAATCATCGCTGGCAAACTAATAAAGCGTTCTACTTAAACGAATGGCCCGAGCAAGATGCGAAAAAATTCTTTACTGCAAAAGATGGCTCAAAAAAGCAGTGCGGATACTTAGTCTACGCTGACGTAAGTGAAGTCGATCAGCAAATGGCTGCATGGATGACCTACATGAATCGCGCTTTCGATACGATCAGTTATAAAATTGGAACTGTTCACGATCCATTACTAGCAGTCTCTAGAATTCAACGCTGGTTTATTTCAATTCACCCTTACGAAGACGGCAATGGCCGTATGAGCCGCTATTTCGTTGATTACATTTTAAGAAGTCTTAACTTACCAAGCCCAATTATCAAAGATTTCGACGATGACCTTTATTTTACTTCGCAGCAATGGGCCCAAGAAATTGGCGAAGGCATTGTTAAAGCAGTTCAGATTGCCGAGAAGTGCGCCGCTACGCCTTCAACGCCGGGCTGCCAGA
>JANPPO010000029.1:0-2943 GCA_031428555.1 Bdellovibrionales bacterium
GATGGTCAGTTCGCAGAAGTTCAGTTAGCGGATGAGGTTCTTGCGGCTGGGACTAAAATTCCAGGTTATATGAAACTAAATGAAAATTATCTTTCGATAGTTAAAGAAGTAAACGATGTGGACGGATATGTCGTTGTTCAACTTCCAGGTGCAGAAGGCATTATTGATTTTGAAAGTATGAAATGGGCTAGAAAGCCAAATCCAGAAGTGAAAGCAGAGAATGCTCAGATCACGAAGCCTTCTGTAGCTTTAAAAATTGGAGACGTCGTTTCCGTTTCACTTACTTCTGATAAAGTTGAACTGACTAAATTTAAAGATCCAAAAATTAAATTGAAGCCTAAGATCGATTTATCAACTTACTTGAATGTTCAGCTAGATCAAGAGCCTTTAGTTGAAGGTGCGCTTGTCTCTTTTGATCAGCAGACTCAAGAGTTGCTCTCGCTTGTAGGCGGTTACGATTTTAGACGTAATGAATTTAATCGCGCGCTTCAGGCAGCACGACAAACGGGCTCTTCATTTAAAGCTATCGTTTATGCCGCTGCTCTTGATAAAGGGTACAACCCTTCGACTCCGGTGATGGACGTGCCGATTGTTTATGAAGAAAAGCAACAAGATGAAGAAGGCCAGGAAGAAACAAAAGTCTGGAAGCCTGCGAACAATAGTCGCGAGTTCAGTGGCGAAATCACTTTTAGAAATGCACTCGTTCAATCTTTAAATATTCCAACTGTTAAAATTATTGAAGATGTTGGAGTTAACTGGTCAGCAGATTATGCAAAAAGACTTGGAATATTTAGTCCGCTGAATATGGATTTCACTTTAGCGTTGGGTTCAAGTTCTGTGACCCTTTATGAAATGACAAAAGCATTTGCACAATTCGGAAGACTGGGAAAAAGACTTCGTCCAATCGTGATCAAGGAAGTAAAAGACCACACTGGCAAAGTTCTGCTTGAAAGAGTTTCATTAGATGTTCGTTTTGAAAAAGATATCGAACCGCTAGAAAAAGATTTTGAAGAGAAGAGAATTGCTTTCGTTAATTCTCCTAATTCTGTTTCAGCTAATGCAGAACCTGCGAATGAAGAGGCTGCTGCTCAGCCAAATCTGCCAACAGATGGCGCAGCTAAAGTTACGAAGAAATTGATTCCACATTTATTTTTTACGGATCCTGATCAGTTGATCAGACCTCAAACTGCTTACATCATGACGAGTTTGCTAAAAGGTGTTGTGGATGATTCCCAAGGAACAGGAGCAAGAGCTCGAGCTTTGGGTCGCGATGTCGCTGGGAAAACCGGCACAACAAACGGTTACTTTGACGCGTGGTTTATCGGTTATTCAGCACAAGTTTCGACTGGCGTGTGGGTGGGTTTTGACAAAGAACGTAGTCTTGGCCGTGGAGAAGTAGGTGGACGATCTGCGCTACCGATTTGGGTCGACTACATGAAAAGCGCTCATCAGCAACTTCCTCAGATGACATTGCCGGTACCGGAAGGTATTGTATTTGCCAACATAGATAGCGATACAGGCAAGCTAGCAAACGCAGACTCTAAACGGGTTGCCAAGCAAGCATACCTCGAGGGCACCGAGCCCACGACAAGCTCAAATAAAGAGCAAGAAAACAGTGACTTCTTGAAGCAGGATTTTTAATCCGGGATGAAACACAGTGAAGGAAATCCACCTCTGGGGTGTGAAACAAAATAATCTTAAGAACATCGATGTGAAAATTCCACTGGGATCTTTCACAGTGGTGTGTGGCCCTTCTGGCTCGGGCAAGAGCTCCCTTGCCTTTGAAACACTGTTTGCTGAAGGACAACGACGCTTTATTGAAAGCATGTCCAATTACGCTCGCCAATTTTTAAACAAAGCTCCCAAGCCTGATATCGAAGGCGTGGAAAACATTCCACCAAGTATTTCGATCGAACAAAAAAATACAGTTAAAAGCAGTCGGTCAACAGTTGGAACAACAACTGAGCTTGTCGATTACATGCGACTTCTTTTTGAAAAAGTGGGAGTTCCCCACTGCCCGATTCATCATACTCCAGCTGAAAAGCAGACTGTAACTGAAGCGACGGAAAGAATTCTGAATAAGTACGAAGGGCAGCGCGGAACTATTCTAGTCGAGGTTCCCGATGATGGAAGATTAGCAGAAGGAAAAAAACTTCATTCTCTGCTTTTACAAGATGGTTATTTGAGAATCTTTGTTCCGACTAAGAAATCTAAGTCGACAGTTAAGACAACTGGCAAAAAAGCCTCAAAAACTTCTAAAAAAGCTGAAGCTACTATCAATGCGACTTTGCAAAAACTTGCCGAAAAGCCTCATGAAAAAAATATTGAGGGCGAAATCGTTGAAATCAGTGATCCGGCGATAATTAAAAAAGGCCTGCCTGAAGAAACGTTTTATCTTGTGATTGACCGTATGGCTTTTTCAAAAGCTGATCGTGGTCGCTTGGCCGACTCATTTCAACAAGCTTACGAAGCTAGTATCAAGTTTAATACCCATATTACGACTCGAAAGTGTTCTTTATTACTTTCAACCGGTGAGTTAATTCCGATAAGTGAAGAGCCTGCCTGCCCTGAGTGTGGTTGGAATCCTCCGCAAATTACTTCAAGGCTTTTTAGTTTCAATTCACCTCTTGGTGCATGCCCGACTTGTAAAGGTTTTGGAAATATTCTTGATATTGATGAAAACAAAGTCATTCCGAATCCGAATTTAAGCGTTCAGCAAGGTGCCTTGAATCCATTCACAATGCCTTCTGCTGAAACGGATAAAAAAGCTTTGTTCGCATTTTGTAAGAAAAATAAAATTAGTCTTTCAACTCCGTGGAAGGATTTGCCGAAAAATCAGCGCGACATGATTTGGAATGGTAATGATGATTTCTACGGCGTTAAGGGACTTTTTGAATATCTGGATCAAATTAAATACAAAATGCACGTTCGCGTGTTTATTTC
>JANPPO010000030.1:0-3077 GCA_031428555.1 Bdellovibrionales bacterium
GTCCAAAAATGCCCAGCCAGCGACTGTCAAACTACTAAACGAATACGTATCATTTTGGGATTTGTCCCACTTCAGAATCTGAATATGCGAGATGGTGTAAAATTCCGTGGAACATTTGAACGTCGCTTCTTTCGCTGGCCACAGTAATTCGACTTGGGGACATGATTTGATCTCATCTTGCGAAGAAATTCGGTCGATTATTTTTTGAGCAATTCTTGATGTATCTTCAATATCAAAACCCAAAGATTTAGAAGATAAAACAAACCCACCCATTCCCTGGCAATGACTGATGGAAACGAACATGGATTTCAAAATAGGCGGGGCATCTAAATCTAAAACCTTGTCAGTTGCTTCAGTTGGGTGATGAGCTTTTAAGTAAGCTAAAATCGCTTGCCTAATCTCGCTGCGAAAATTTGGTTTTTCGCTTCCCCAAGTATCTCTGATATCCGTATAAAAAACTTCACCAGAAGTAAAAGTTGATTTCGCTAAATTCAAAATTTTTTCTGAAGGCTTCATCTCAATCAAGTCTGACTGTAAACGAAGCGATCGGGCCACGTCACTTTTTGATTACTCGTGATCGACATCATACGGTCCAAAGAAATTTGCGCCTTCATTCTTAACGCCGGAGGTAATTGAACTTCTGGCTTTAAAGTTTTCAAAGCATTTCTGATTTTTTCCAAAGTATTCATCTTCATGTAAGGGCAGTTATTGCAATTACATCTACCGTCTTCGATCGGGGCTTGAATGAGCTCTGCATCGGGACGAAGTTTTTTCATCTGATGAAAAATTCCCATTTCGGTTGCAACGATAAATTTCTTTGCAGGATTTTTCTGAACTTCTTCTAATAACCTAGAAGTCGAACCCACAACTTGCGCATGCTGCAGAATAGACTCTTCGCACTCGGGGTGAGCTATCACCACAGCGTCAGGGTGAAGCGCCATCTGTTCCATCAATCTTTTCCAATTGAAAAGCACATGTACTTCACAAGACCCCGGCCAAAGTTCCATCGGGCGGTTATATTTTTTAGACAAGAATCTTCCTAAGTGCTGATCGGGTCCAAAAAGAATTTTGCGATCCTTTGGAATTGCTTCTAAAATTTGGTCTGCATTACTTGAAGTCACAATCACATCAGAGATCGCTTTTACTTCAGCAGAAGAATTAATGTAAGTAACGGCGATCCCGTCGGGGTGCAGTTCGCGCCAAGCTTTGTATTTCTCAAACGGGGCACCGTTCACTAGCGAACAACCGGCGCCTAAGTCTGGAACTAAAACAGTTTTTGAAGGATTTAAAATTTTCACACTTTCAGCCATGAAAACAACGCCTGCTAAAAGAATCACATCAGCTGTTGATTTCTGCCCCATCTTTGCAAGATAAAAACTGTCGCCTACATAGTCTGCGATATCTTGAATCGCGCCCTCTTCATAGAAGTGCGCTAAGATAACAGCGTTTTTTTCTTTTTTAAGACTTTCAATTTCCTGAACTATATTTGTCATAGAATTCTTAGAGTAGTGCTCCACCTTTGAGCACGGTGATAATCGATTTTGAGACAGTCTTCAATGATTCTAATACGCCCACACCTTGATTCGCTTTAGCTTCGAACTCAGGGGCATTATAAAGGTTTAATGCTTTCCGAAGATCGCCTAAGTTGGCCGCGTTTGGAAGGTCGCGCTTATTGTACTGAATGATCAGGGGAATTTCGTTAATGTTGTAACCTTGCTGATCCAAATTGATTTTCAAGTTCTTGATGGACTCGATATTTTCTTCCATGCGCTCTTTCTGAGAGTCCGCAACAAAGATAATCCCGTCTAAACCTTTTAAGATTAGTTTTCGAGAAGCATCGTAAACCACTTGTCCGGGAACAGTGTAAAGATGAAGGCGAGTTTTAAATCCCTGAATCTCGCCCATTTGGATTGGCAGAAAATCGAAGAACAAAGTTCTTTCAGTTTGAGTATCTGACTTTTCTAGATCTGATTTCATTTCAGGATTTGTCTGCGCATAGATCCACTGCATATTCGTGGTTTTGCCACCTAAAGATGGTCCATAATAGACAACCTTGCAGTGAATCTCTTTCGCATTATAGTTAATAAATGACATCAAAATCCCCGTGCTGACAAAAGCCAGCCGCCATATTTTTAGACTTCAATTCGATTTTGCATGGCACGTCCCATGGTTCTTTCATCAATGTAATCAATATCACTACCGATCGGCACTCCTTGAGCAATTCGGCTGATGCGAATGCCTTTACCGTGCACAAGGCGGCTGATGTAAAGAACTGTGGTATCACCCTCTAAGTCAGAATCGAGCGCTAAAATAACTTCTTTAATTTCTTCAGTCTCTAAACGAACCATCAACTCCTTAAGCTTCAATTGCTCAGGACCGACGCCTTCAAGTGGAGAAAGGGCGCCATGCAAAACATGATAGCGACCGTTGTACGCACCAGAAGATTCAATGCGGGAAATATCTGAAGGCTCTTCGACAACGCAAACAAGTTCGTTGCGACGATTTGGATCTTCGCAATAAATGCAAAGATCAGAATCAGTAAAGTTAAAGCAATGAGGGCATTCATGCACTTCTGCTTGAACGCGCTCTAAGCCTTCTTTCAGTCTTTCAGGATAAGTATCTTTGTTTTTTAAAACATAATAGGCCAGGCGCTGGGCCGTTTTTGGCCCGATGCCTGGAAGCTTTGATAACTCGTGAACTAACTTTTCTAACGCTGGAATTTGCAACATATCTGGCTCAATTAGAACAAGCCTGGGACTCCAAGTCCACCCGTAATTTTCTCCATTTCCTCTTGCGAGGTCTTTTTGGCTTTTTGAGTCGCATCGTTAACCGCAGCCTTGATTAAATCCTGTAACATTTCGCCGTCGCCTGACTTCATCACGTCATCTTGGATAACCACAGAAGCTACAAAATATTCGCCGTTTACGACAGCTTTTACAGCGCCGCCGCCAGCTGTTCCTTCGTACTCACGTTTTGCGAGTTCTTCCTGGGTTTTTTTCATCTTCATTTGCATCTGATTAGCTTGCTTCATCAACTGAGCCATTCCGCCAGCTCCGCCGCCGCCACCTTTTCCACCA
>JANPPO010000031.1:0-4401 GCA_031428555.1 Bdellovibrionales bacterium
ATCCAGTGTTGAAAACGTTTCTTCATTACAACGCCGCCTTCATGTTGAAGTTCCAGCTGCCACAGTTGAAAGCACTTTCCAAAAGCACTTCAATAACATTCAAAGAAATGTGCAACTAAAAGGTTTCCGAAAAGGAAAAGCCCCATTATCTGCAGTTCGCTCTATGTATGGTGATCGCGTCAAAATGGACGTGGTTCAAGATTTAATTCAAAATCATTACGTACAAGCTCTATCGACTCACAAGCTTGATCCAATCGGCAATCCAGAATTTGAATTCGCTGACCCTTTAGAAGGAGTTGATTTTAAATTCTCTGCAGAATTTGATGTTCGCCCCGAAATCACTTTAAAAAAGTATGAAGGCTTAGAAGTCGAAAAAGAAAAGTTAGAGTTCGACGAAAAACGCATCGACGCAGTTCTTGATAACGTCAGAACTAAAAACGCAAAACTTGTCGACGTCTTAGAAGATCGCGCAGCCTTAATGGGTGACACCGCAGTCATCGATTTCGATGGCTCTGTAGAAGGTAAGCCATTAGATGGCGGCCAAGGTACAGATCATCCACTCGAGTTAGGCACAAAACAATTCATCGAAGGTTTCGAAGAAGGTGTTGCCGGAATGAAAGTTGGAGCTGAAAAAACGATCGACCTCAAATTCCCAACTCCGTACCACGCTGCTGAATTAGAAGGTAAGCCAGTTTCTTTCAAAGTAAAATTGAAGGCCTTGAAGAAAAAAGAAATGCCAGAACTCACTGACGAATTCATCAAGTCAATCGGTGGAGATCAAGATCTAGCGGGCCTCAAAGAAACAATCAAAACTGACATGCTTGAAAGCGACAAAAAAAGAATCGACGAAGCTTTCAAAAATCGCTTAGTTAGAAAATTAGCTGAAGAAAATCCAATGGACGTTCCACCAAAGTTGATGGAAGAACAAAAGAAAAGCCTCATCGAAGATTTCAAAAGCAGAATGCAAAATCAAGGCATGACTCCACCTGATTTCGAGCAATACGTACAAAAATGGGATGCTGATTTCGCAAAGAGCGCAAAAGAAATGATTCAATCAAGTTTCTTGATCGATGCAATCGCAAGAAAGCACGAATTAGCCTGCACTCCAGCTGACGTCGACACAAAGTTAGAACAATACGCAGCTCAAACTGGAATTGAAGTAGCAAAAGTAAAAGAATTCTACGCAAAACCAGAACAATTAAGCCGATTAACGTATTCATTAACTGAAGAAAAAGTAATCGAGTTCTTGCTAAAGACTGCAAAAGTAAAAGAAGTCCCGGCAAGCGAACTAAAAGACAAAGAACAACAGTAATAAAAAACGAAAAGCCAAGACAACAAACCTTGGCTTTTTTTCTTTTCAGAATTGCAGCTTAGACTTCGGGCCTATCCAGCCTTTTGAAAGAAGTACTTCTCACTTGGAGTGATAGTTTTCTTCATCTTGTTATACTTTTTAACATCTTTAAAACATGCTTTTTTGAAGTTCACGTTATGACGAGTAAATAACTTATCTAGAAAACTGTAATAAGTTTTGTACAAATGATTCGACATGAAATGGCAGTACCAAGCATGTGGAGTGTCATCTGAACACCAATATTTTTTTGCAAAAGTTGTAATTTCGCGATTAAAAATTTTCCACCACATTTGGGCTTCTTTTTTATGCACAAAGTTTCCAACGAAATAAGGCTTTGGGCCGCAATGAAAACTAACTTCGAAACCTTGACCTACAGGCTTAAGATGAGTTTTAAAAGTAAGATCACCATACTTATACGTTTTCATTTGAGTCATTCTTTTCTCCTCTAAAATATTTAGGCTTAGCCAAGTATTTAGCTCCGCCTGATTAATAAAATTGAGCCCACTGCTCAACCAATATTACGAGGGTTTATCGGCTCTATAAAATTTTGTATAAGTCTAGTTTTGCTGGCGCAAAATGAAACGTCAATTTCGAGAAATTTTAAAAAAGGAATTTACCGGCAATAATTCTGTGCGCGAAAATACTGCTGGCAAACCGAATACGTATGCTCACAATCATCAGGATTCGGCGAGTAAGTCTCCTTAGCATCGCAAGCTCTGCTTTTACCGCGAGTAACAGACACATTAAAAAACTCTGAGTCTAAGATGTTCCCGTCTCTATTCAGCAAGGCTGCCTGAATTTTGTTCTCGCCTACTTTGAGCAAAGGCTTTTGAAACAACGAGTAAACGCCTAAATTAACATCTTCTGATCGACCCGTTTTACCGTTGTAGGTAACAACAGATGTTTGAATTTCTCCGCCAACTAAGGAAGTAAATTTCACCACTTCTGAATTAAAATTTCTTGGTCCTACGTAAACGTCATAAGGCCAGGGACTCATGAAGACATCCCGGCAAGTCATGGTCTTAGTTTGATTTTTACAGGTTAGAGTCAGTTCGCCTTCTATATTTGCGTACTGAAAGCTATCACCACGTGTGAACTTAGCTTCAGCAATCGACAACAAGGCGAACAATAAACAGAAAACCGACGTACCCATCATTAAAATCTAGTTGAACTAAACCTATCTGACAATCACTGAGAAATGGAGCGAAGTGTCTTCCAAGCTTTTAGGTAATTAAATGCCTGAAACACCTGGTAATCAGATCGAAACATCTTCTCTTTAGCTGTTAAATCTTGTTGTTTAGAGCCGTAATCAATCCACCAAGCTAAGGCGTCATTTGATTTCTGCTTATTTGCACTCTCTTCGTTCTTTTCTTTTTCGCCTTTTAAATGGCCTTGAATGTCTTTTTCTCTGGTTCCCTTTGTTTTAACGATAGATTTCGAGAAAACTTCTGGATCGACATCATCAATTTCGATATCAGGCTTGATTCCTTCTGCCTGAATGCTGACACCTTTTGGAGTGAAGTAACGTGCAACCGTTAGTTTAAGTCCACTGCCATCCTGAAGTTTGACAATCGACTGTACTGAACCTTTGCCAAAAGTTTTTTCGCCAACAATGAGTGCTCTTTTGTTGTCTTGCAAAGCGCCCGAGACAATTTCACTTGCTGAAGCTGAATATTGGTCAACTAACACAACAATTGGAAAGTCAGTTCGTTTGCCTTTTTTCGTAGCCGAGGTTACTTCTTTTTCTTTCACGTTTCGACCAACAGTACTGACGATGATTCCTTCTTTTAAAAACATGTCGCTGGTCTTAACAGCTTGATCTAAAAGACCACCTGGATTTTTTCGTAAATCGATAAGTAAACCTTCAATCTTTTTATTCTTTGATTGATGTTCTGCTAGTGCCTTTTCTAGATCTCGTGCTGTGTTTTCGATGAAGCTTGTAATTCTGATATAGGCATAACCATCTTCCATATCTGTATACTTAACTGAGCGAATTTTTACGCTGCCTCGAACGATGGTTATATCTTTCGGATTTTCTTCGGACTCCCGAACGATTTTAAGAACTACTTTGGATCCGCGTTTACCGCGTAAATACTGAGAAGCTTCAACTAAGCTCATTCCCTTTGTTGAGTGACCATCGATCGCAACAACTTTATCCCCAGCTTTGATTCCAGCTTTCCAAGCAGGTGTATCTTCAATGGGCGAAATGATAGTTAAAATTCCATTCTGAACGGAAATTTCAATTCCTAAACCACCGAACTCGCCACTTGTTTCATTTTCAAATTCTTTAAACATATCCGGAGGCATAAAGTTTGTATGTGGATCTAATTCTCTTAGCATTCCCTTGATGGCACCGTAGATCAGTTTTTTTGTATCAACTTCCTCTACGTAATATTGCTGAACTAAGTTTAGAACTTTAGAAAAGTTTTGAAGATCTGCATAGCGATCTTGTGCCCAACCCACTGTTGCTCTTTGGGTAAATCCTACTGCAACAAGAACAGCAAATAATGTTGTCACCAAGAGTACTGGTTTTAGATGTTTGCGATTTTTGAACCAATTTTTCATTGCTGTTCTCCTTTAAGCCATAAACGAGGGTCTTCGGGCTCAGAATAATGTCTAATCTCGAAATAAAGTCCCTGTTCACCGTAGATTCCATGATAGGGCACTGCCGACACCTCGGCCAGTTTTTGCTGCGCTAAAACTCGATCGCCTGGCCTTACGCTCAGGTTTTTGAGGCGACTATAGACGGAATAGTAGGATTCCCCGTGATCTACGATGATTGTGGGTCCCCAACCAGAAATAGTGGCACTGTGCAGGACCTCGCCGTCATAAACACTTCTGACTTCAGATCCTGGTTTTGAAACCACATTAATACCAGTTTTTAGAATCGCTAATTTTGTTTTTGGGTCGCGAGTGATTCCTATTTTTCCTTTTATTTCTCCACCTAAAGATGGAATTTCTAATTGGCCTCTTAGTTCAGAGAAAAACTTTTTATCATCTGGAGATTTCGGAAGTTGGCCACTCTCGCGGATTCGAACTGTGTCACGTAT
>JANPPO010000032.1:0-18251 GCA_031428555.1 Bdellovibrionales bacterium
TAAACTAAAAGACAATGTTTATCGCCCAGCCTGGATTGGTGCAGGACTCGAACCTAACAAAGTTCCAAAACTTTGGGACAAATGGGAAAAACGAAATACTGTTGAGCGTGTTCAACAAAGACTTTATTGGCTTGATGAAGAATTTAAGCCGCATGCTCTTTCAGAAATTGAAGGCGGGCAGAAGTTTGTCGATTTTATTCCAGGACCGAAAGATGCGGAAGGAATTCTGACTGCTTTGACTGTTAAGAGTCAGGGGAATCCTGCTCAACCTTCGTACATTCAGGATGCCTCATTCGTCACTTTTGGAGCCGGAAAAGTCGTGCACATTTTGAAGGCAAACGATGGATTATACAGATCTTTGTTGGAGGCTAAACGCGGCCCACTTTTTAATCTAGATAGTAATACTCCGTTTGCTCGCGGTATGTTTTGGTTTGCTGAGGGCGCATTGCAAACTCAGAAAATTACGACTTGGGATATGGTGACAAGCCGATTCCAAAACTATGATGCCCGTGCATTGAAGGCGCATTTTGACTCTGCTTTATGGACACAAGCGGTCTACGAAGGGGAAAAAATGTCCGGTAGCTTCATCGTGACGAACACGGAAATTCAGTATCATGACCTCCGGACTGGGCGGGCTGTTAAGAAGTCGCTCGAACGTTATTCTTTCTTTAGCGATAGCCTACAGATTCTGTTGGCTTACCCGCTTGTGATCCAAGCTAAAAAAGGACCCACTAAACTAATTCCTGCTTTATTTGCCAGCGAGAATGTCGACTTCGAACGTGGTGTCAAATTAGTTGTCCCGATTTTTGCAAAGGATGGTGAGGTAATTGAGCTGGTGTCACCTAGCACCTTGAACATCAAGGCTGATAAGGGTTGTAAGCCGTTCAAGACACCGATCCAAATGGAAACCGGCGAGACTGCTTTAGATTTCTATTGCGCGCAAGAAACCAAGGGTGGGGTCGGACAAGCAGGAAGCCAAGGAAGTACTCAGGAAGCCTTGATTCGTGTGTATTTAAGATACTGAAATTTTAATTTTCCGTAAGGAAAAAAAGTGTGTTCGAAAATAAACAAACGGCTTAAAAAGCCTTAAATTAACGGGGGTTAATAATGAAGACTATGAAACTTTTAGCAGCAGTTGCCGGAGCAGCTTTAGTTGCTACAGCTTATGTTGGTTGCGGCGGCGGCGGCGGTGGATCTACTGTTTCTGTTGGCGGCGGCGGTGCAGTTGTATCGTATCCATACGAAACTGTTTACGGTGATGTTTGCGCGACTTACGAAGCAACTCCAGGTTGCACATTTTCTAGAACAACTGGTCAGCGTATCACTGTATCAGCTGATCCTGATTACGATGCATACGGTTTCGGTTCAGATGATCTTTGGTTTGTAAAATTTGATTCTCAAGGTCGTGCTCAAGTTTACAACGATCTTGGAACTTACCAGTACACTGCTGACGTAAGTGAATTTGCGGGATGGGTTGGCAACGATATTATCGGTGTTGGAACTTCTGGTTTATATTGGGAAGACGTTCGTAACGGTTCATACTGGTTAGGTAAGAACGGTGTTCTTTACTCTGGTAACTCTGGCGAATCTAACTTCGGTCAAGCAATCAACAACAAGAATGCTGGTAAAGCTTCTGATGCTTCAGCTGCGGCTTTAGCTTCTGATTCTAACAAGCGTTTAGTTACAAAAGCTGCTGACAAATTAGTTAAAGATTATCAATTAGCTCCTGCAAAAGCGAAAGCTATTGCTTCTGCATTGAACGTTTTTGGTGTTAACTCTTCTGAGCGTGGTTATGCTACGACTAAAGATGTAGACCAAACTTTCAAAGCAGTTTTCGGAGTTCCATACTCACAAGCTTTAAGCGCTGTTAAGGCACTTCAATCTGGTGATACTTCTGGAATGAAGGAAGTAACTGATCGTTCAGCTTCTGCTCTTGGTTTGAAACCACACCAAGCACAGAAATTCGTAAAAGGTATGTATAAGAAAGCTTTAGCTTCTTATGGTATCGATGCTGACATGATCAACTGGTAATTTAAAAGGTGACAGTCCACTTTTCCGTGGCGGCCGGCTAGGCTCGACGTCGCGTTAATGAAACCCAGACTTAATAGGTCTGGGTTTTTTTTGCTTTTGGCGGGGGAGGGGACTTTCTTACGCAGTGATTGGCGGAACAAAGTTCTGCCATCCGTGAGCGGGCTATTTCCGGGGCTCGCCGCCCGCACCATCGTGGCCCGGAAAGTTAATGTCTCGGATTGAGATTCGTCATTTTTATTTTTAAAAAGCACTAGATTTAATGCCCCATCTTGAGAACCGCCCTTATTTGTATCATTCGAGTGACCGATAATATTCTTGTAGGGGAGATAATCGTGTCGCAATCTCAATGGGGAAATATTCCGGCCTGGGCATATGATGTAGCGCAATCGCTTCTACAATCTTTACAAGCAGTCGATCCACTCACATACAATCATTGTCTTCGAGTCGGTCAGCTTTCTAAATTTTTAGCAAAATCTGCTGGTCTAAATGAATATGAACAAAAAGTTGCTGAGTTTTCTGGAATGTTTCACGACATCGGAAAAATTGGAATTTCTCAGGATATTATTGCGAAGCCTGGGAAACTAGATCCTAAAGAACTCGATATCATGAAGAATCACCCTTTGATTAGTGAACAGATTTTGAAACCGCTAGCACAAAATCCGTTTTTTGAGCATTTATTAAATCCTATTCGTGGTCATCACGAACGAGTCGATGGTGAAGGTTATCCTGATAAAAAGATTGGCGATAATGTTCCGCTCGTTGCTCGGGTGATTTTAGTTGTTGATACCTATGATGCTATGTCTGAAAATCGTGCTTACCGCAAAGGTTTGCCGAATGAAATCGTATACGCAGAGTTGAAACGTTGTTCGGGTACTCAGTTCGATGCGCAACTTGTTCGCGTATTTTTGGAAGCACATCGTTTTTATGTTCCAACAGAAAACGACAGAGAAACCGAAGAAAAAATTATCCAAATCAATCGCTTTAAAAAAGTCGGATAGTTTTCCTACTTTTAAAAGAAACTGCGACAACTATTCTTAATGGATGACAGGACTTTCCGAAACCATCCAGAAGTGTAGACAATATTAATTCTAAATTGTTGCACTTTGTTTTCGACAATATAGGTGTAACCAATAAAAGGTGGAAACCCCATTCCTCCGCCTAGAGCATGTTCAAAGTAGTTTTTACCTAGGCTCAGCTGACCTGCAACGCCCAAACCCGTTCGTGTCATGACCGCTTTTTCGAAGAGCTTAATCTTGCCCTCAACCTTATCTGAAATTTTAGATATTGTTCCTCCGGCGAAACCTTCAAACAGCCAACTGATAACTCGATCAACTTTTTCAACATCTGCGAAAAATCTGATTATGATTTTATTTTTTCCGTCTTGGTTTGTTTTTAGAATTGCTACTCCACCACCTAAGGCGATTCCAAATCGTCCCTTCAGGGGAATCAAATTTCCAAATTTCATTTTGCGAAGTGAATTAACGATGAGCTCACTAATACCTAATCCTGCAGCAGCATAGATTCTAACAGCGGTTCCTTGGGCATTAGATTTTTGAATCAAGGGTTTTGACTGCTCAAGTTTTGCCTTGATGTCTTCTGTAATAAAATGACTGAATTTAGTTGGAACATGAAGTTTATCAAAAAGTGACTGTAGTTTTTTCGGCAAAAATTCAGATAGCTTCGTAATGCCTTTAAGGTAAGTACTCGATTTTTGATCGCTATCCTTTTCCTCATTTGGAACTTCGATTACGAAGTCTTCATTTTCTAAGGCAGAGGTTGGGTTTGCCGAGTGAACGCTAGATGAGTTCTCTTGAACTAAAACGATAGGAGAGTCTAATTCAGTTTGCGCTAAGCTCAAAACTGGCACTGAAAATGCTATCAGACTAAATATTAATAACCATCGCATCATAATTTAAAGAGTGTTGCAAGACTGCCGCCAGTAAGTGGCTCTTTATTTCTAACGTTTTATGAGCGTAGTAAAGTTCAACACACTATCGCTGTAAATAGACTCTTAAGATTAATAAAAATGATTACGGGTCTGAAGGGGCTTTAAACTCATCGTTGAGCGTAGGTTCTTTTCGGGATTCATCAATCAAAGCTCTTTCTTTAAGAGCTTTGATTGCAGGTCCTTCCACAGGATCCCTGGAAACTGGTGTTTTAAATCGTTCAACAGGTTGAGGATACTTAAATATTTCGTCAAATAGATCGAATAGCTCGGTAACGCAGTTTTTTTCTATGGTATTATACGCCACTTGTACGCCCAAAGACTGGCTTCGCTGAAGTCCCATTTGAAACAAGGTATTGGCTTGTTCACGAGTAAGCTTCAATGGAATTTGCTTCACAGTTTCGTTGTTCGCAATAACCTGCTCTTGGTACCTGGCCTCGGTGGAAACAAAGCGTCCAACAATACTGAAATAATCGAATTGTCCACGGACGATGTCGTATTCAGCTCCTTCGGGCCCCATGTGCTCAAATGAAATAATAAGATCATTCAAAGTAATCTCTTCGTGAGCAGCGCTTTTTCGCTGTGGAATCAGCCGTAATGGTTTCTCAGGATTGAGCTTGAAGCGGATCTGGGTATGAGCTGCGACTATGAAAGGAAAGTCTGTTTTAAAGATGGCAGTATGAAATAGAACATCTTGGACTGAATTCTTAAAATACTCAGCGATCCACCACTGACCTTTATAATAAAAATTAGCGACAGTGAGCGAGCTCTCTGTTTCCTTTAAAATTGCAGCAGCTCGCCGGCTTGTCGAGTCGAGACACTCATCCTTATAAGGCCCCTTTAATAAACGGGCATCAGGTTCATAGGGATCATCACTGAATCTGAGACAACTGCTATCGGCGAAACAATTAACTGAAGCAAAAATAATTGCAAACATTATGACAGAAAGAGTTTTCATAGTGCCCCCTGAGAGGAAATTATAGAATTACGCTTTTCTAGAAATCAAATTAAAAGTCCTATTTATGGCCTTTTTTAACGCTGTAAGGGGTGGTTTCACACTGTTAAGAAAGTGACAACAAATGCAAAAATTGGCACCTGGTTGATTTTTCGGTTCTCAGTTCGAATAAACAGCGAGAGGAGCCCAGCTTGGCTCATTTATCTTAAGTTTCGTGCTGACTAAAAGCTTACAGGCGAAATTAGTTACGATCTCCTATATATTTCATTTTCATAAATTAATAATTTTTTGGAGTTGTTATGAAAAAGTGGTTCCTTTTAACGTTTCTATCCTTTTTAAGTTTTATGCCGTTGGCAGTAGCAGCCAAATTTGCGTGTCCGGTTGACGCCAATGACCCTTATGCAGTCGCTGCCAAAGTGCCGGCTGGAAAATACAAAGGCATGTGTCTAGATATCAAGACAAAGCGCTCCGTCCAAATTTTAGAAAACAATAGTGCGTATATGGTCGTTACCAACTTTTACCACGATAATCGCTGGTGGACAGCCCGTGTACCTAAAGACGGCATTAAGGATACTATTTTTCAAATTGCACTTTTTGAAACTTCAGTACCATTTATAGTGGCTGCCCATACTCAAATTCGAATGATATTCGATTCACAAAATCCTGTCGTACTAGTACCGCAAAATCTTGAAGATCAAAAAGCCGGAGTAAGCAGTTTAGCGCTTACTGATGTTGTATACTCGGTTGAATACATTGCTCCACCTGGAGTTTCGTATAGCTTATTAAAAGGACAATTTAATAAATTAGGTATTGTGGGCCGATTCTTGTCGATGAAATCACGTGCTGCTGAAGAACTCAAAGGAGATTCAAAAGAAATCATTAAGCAGATACCTTTAGATCTAAGCTCATCTGAGAAAAGTGCATTTCTTGAAAATGCGATGCTACAAAGTGAAAGAATGGGTCTGAAGGAGATGTATAATACTGTGCAAAAGAACTGCACGACTGAATTATTCACTATACTAGATGATTCTATAAAATACAGTGGGCGCGTTCAGCCATTTGGCATCTACATTTTTGATATTTTAAATCCGATTGAAAAGCCATCGATTAAAGCCTTAACAGAACGCAGAATTATTGATAAAACTAGAACTCTTCCCACTTTGAACGACGAATTAAAAAAAGTTCCTCAGGCATGTAGAACAAAGTTATCTGACTCGGTTTCTTACGGAAAGCATGTCACATTTTTAAAGGCAGTTCTTCCAAAAGAATGGAATCACAATTTCGTATGAAAAAGCTGCTGAAGGTTCATTTTAGATTAATGTTGTCAGTGATCTCGCTTGTTGCGAGCATCCATATTTCTGCTCAGGCAGAGGTGTTTCCTGCGCGGCAGGGTAACGATGATGTTATTATGATTCATGACTTTCATACAGATCTGCAAATCAGAATTGATGCAGTCAATAATGCCAAGCACACCATTGATATCGTGAGCCACGTACACACTGCAGGACCTTACGGGATCGCCTTGACTCAAGCACTCCGCAAGGCGATGGAGCGTGGCGTTCGTGTACGATACCTTTTTGAAAAAATAGCTAACATGGCCGTTGGAGATGCGTTCGACCAAACTGCCCGGATGCTAACGGATATTAATTTATCTCCATCTGGCAGTGAAATTATGATTAACAGGCCTATGGAACGTCTCCGTTCACCGTTTTCAATGTCGCAACTTTTTCATCAGAAGATTTTCATCGTCGATGCAGAAACTCAAAATGAAGTCATTATCTCGGGTGGTCGTAATCACGATGATACTTCGGTACGAAACGTGGATCTATCTTTTGTGGTCCGACCTTTAGACCCCACACAAAAGTATATCGGCAGCGATATCAAATTGCACTTTCAGCAAATTTGGGATCTATCGAGTAAGTATTTTTCTAAAGAAAAGTGGACCCATCTTAAGAAAAAAGATGTTGAGCTTTTGAAGGCAGCTGAAACTAATCCATTGAAAATCAAGTTGTCTTCTGAAAATCAGGAAGTGGTCGCGGCGGTTCGCCGTCCGGTTTATACTCGGTCTAGCATGATATCTTCCCAATTTCGCCCGCAATTTTCCCGTTTGGTGACAAATGACGTATTAAAAAACATAGCTGCGAAAAAAGAAAACGCTACATTATTTAATAAAGGTCCGGCGATTGAGTTGGACGATATTACAAAATATATTTCAGGACACATCGAAAATGCTTACAACGTCGAGCTCAGTTCATACTTGCTTTTGATGCCGGAACGTTTGTCCGACGCTTTTAAGAAGCTTGTTCGTGGCGGCGGATCCCTAAAAATATTTACGAATGGAACAGATGCCTACAAAGTAGTTTTGCCATATCTAAATCTTGGAGCCATCGCAAGCAGTTACAATTACGAAATTATTAAAAGTTTTAAAAATGAAAATTCAGAAGCCGATATTCAACTAAGTGAAATCGTTCCAAGTGTGGCCAAGGAAAATAATCTGCTTACGACATTTAGCCACCGCAAAATGCTGCTTGTTGAATCAAAGGATCCTACTGGACAAGTAAGAAAGCTTTCATGGGTAGGAAGTTCGAATTTTACAAAAGGTTCATCAGTTTCAGTAGATGAAATGGGAATCATGTTTACTGATCCTCGGATGCACAAGTTTTTGTCTGATATGAGTGCTAAAGATAACCAGTCTGTGGCGGTGCGAGTATCTTCCGAAGTTGTTTGTGCCGATTGCAGCAATATGCAAAAAGTAAAACGAAATCTATGCCGAAAAGTTTTTGAATCGGTATTTTAGTTACCAGTGTTTTCCAGCTTTCATTAAGAGCAATCTCATAATTTCATTCCGTTTCCAAAAGTAATCTCTTCCTTCTTTACTGGATCTGAAGACCAGCGATAGACCTCAATGCTCAATTTTCTAGGATCGTTAGTTTCAAACGTGGCTGTCACGAAATTAGGGCCTAAGACAGACCAGACTCTGCGGTTATCGGGCCCTGGGAAGCCTAAGGGCAGGCTGTGGATGGCGCTAGAAGTAACTTCATACGTTGGATGACCTAGCTCGTTGGGGCCAATCTTCTTGAGCTCCGTAAAGTGAGTGTCACCGGAGACAAGAAAGACATCGCGGTTGGTGGACTTCATGATGTTATTAAACTTCGTGAAGCCCTCAGGATGTTCAAGCTCAAAGCTTTCCTCGACCGGAGGTCGGCTAAAAAATTGAGTGCCGCTAATAAGCCAGGTGGGGCCCGGTTCTTTCAAGAGTAGGTTTTTTGCCCACTGTATCTGCTCACTTGAAAAATAAGAGGATTCTGCAGACCTCTTATCACTGCGGAAAGACCTTCCATCTAAAAATACGAACTGTACGCCAAAAGCTTTTAGCACAGATGAAGAACCTGGTCCTTTTTGAAAGTTTGAAGTGTTGTCTGCTTGGCCAAAAAAATCTTCGAAAATTTCTTTAGATTCATTTTTTAAAATAAAGTCAGAACTCGAATTATTTTTACCGAAGTCATGGTCGTCCCACAACCCAATGATTGGAACTAATGGGTCAAATTTAAATAATCCCAGTACTCGCCATGTAGCAACGTAGCGGCTAAATAGAGTTTCTGTGCTGATTGGAATAGGTGTTAATTCGAAATAAACATCTGCATAAACATTATCTCCAATAGCAAAAATGAGGTTCGGATTCTGAGCTTCCATTGTCTGCCAAATCCAGGGAAAGTGATACCAATCATTCGAACATGAGTAGATAGCTATTCGCGCATTTTTTTGTTCAGGATTAATGAGTCCGAATTTCCTTCGAACAAGAGTTTCGCCGCTCGAGTTTTTGATCAAGAGTTCATAGTTTTTTTTATAATCTAGATCCGTAAACTGACACTTGTGAATTGCCCACGCAGAGTATTCTTGACGTCTAGTTGCTTCCTTCAGGCTTGGGATTTCCTGTGTCCCTTCAATCTCTTTTGCAAAGCATTTTGGATACTCAGTTTTCGGAACGACAGCGACAAATTGGGTCGAAACTGAATCCGTTACTCCCTGTAAAACTGGAATTCCTCGGGGCTGCAGACAATAAAGGTAGATGACCCCAGCAAACAAGAAAAAGAACATCAGGACTGATACTACAATTTTAACAGATTTCTTCATGGAAGACCCTCGCGCCAGCTGTTGTTTGAACTTGCGAAATACTTCTTGTCAATGGATAGAGAGCTTTATTTGATCATCTCAAAATGAGACGGTGCAGTGATTAAAGTGCCAACAGCTGAATGCCTATTTTTGTATGAGGTCACTTCAGATGCACCGTCTTTGCTTCTAAATGGCCTTCCAATTGCTCTCTATTGCTATAACCGAACCCGCCCCCCTAGGAGTTGATTATGATCCGACAATTTAAATCTTGGACTCATTTATTTCTTGGCCTTCTACTGGCAATTTGTTTTGTCCAGCCTGTCGCAGCGGTAGAAGACAATAAAGTTCGTGTGATTATCTTTTCGGCTCCCTTTGGTTCGGGGCATGATACTGCTGCAAAACGCATTCGGGACGTTATTACAGAAGACTTGAAAAAACAGGGTAAGGTTCCCGAGGTTATCGTTAAAAACACTCTCGAGTTCGCACCTAAGCAGTGGACGTCTATTGCTCTAAAAGTGTTTACAGATATTCAAGCCAAATTTCCAATCGTCTACACAAAAATGTTTGAACACTATTTAGCTAAAGCCTTAAAAGTTGAGCACGCAGGGCAGATGAATCTTTATCGTCAATTAAGAATTGATACAGGCGCTTTAGAGAACTATGTCGCTCAAGGTGCTTTTTCAGAAAATGGGATAGCTCAGAAACCAACGCTTATTTTTTCGACATGGCCTGGATCGACTGAAGCTTTAATCCACCTTCGTCATAAGAATCCAAATTTGCTTGATATTCCTTTAGCTCACGTTCAAACGGATAACGCAAAAGACGACAAATATTTCCAGCTTTTCGCCCAAGATACTAAAGGTCAAGTCGGTGCTGACGTCGTTTATGTGCCCAGCAAAGAAGTATATGACGAATATTTACGACTTGGCTTAAGCAATGTTGTTTTCACGGGAATGCCATTGAGAATTGAAAACGATACTTTGCCTACATATGAAGAAAGAGATCTTGAAAAAAGAGAAGCCCGTGAAAAACTAGGTCTTGATCCGAACTTAAAAACGGTCATGATCGAAGCTGGTAAAAATGGGGCGGCTAATTATGCCGTCATTATCGCTAGCATCTTGCATGCTAATCCAAATCAGCCAATGAATATGATTGCAGCTTGCGGAGAAAATACACAAGCACGCGATATGATTGAGTCCTTAATCCGCGGAGCAAAGAAAGGAACACCAGAGTTCAAAAAGCTTTATTCAGAAATGAAGGAAATCATAAATCCAAAGACTTTTAAGAACATGATGAAAAAAGGTTTGAGTGTTTTTAAGCTCCAGCCCGTTATGACCCAGGAACAACTTATTCGTTTAATCGAAGGCGGAGTTCCATCGAACATCCGAATCATGACCCGCGGATTTGAACAACTCGAGCCGCTTCGCTCAGCTTCGGATCTTGTGATTACAAAACCAGGTGGCTTATCAACTGCTGAACTTGGTGCAAATGGACGGCCCATGGTTATTCTTCAAGAGTATGCGAGCGGCGAGGCCTTGCCAAATGGACCTCTTTTTGAAAAAAAATCCCTCGCAATTGTGAATCAAAATATTTCAGAAATTGGTTCTCAGGTTGTTGATGTCTTAAATAACGAAGTACAGCTTCGCGAAATGTATAGAGCTTCAGATGCTTTCAGAAAACAATTCTATCTTGAAAAAGTTTTAGATTTTGTTGCAGTGGCAGAAGATAAAGAGAAGCAAAGTAATGGCCTTGTTTCTTCTCAATCTCGCAGTGCTCCTCTTAATTATGAAGGCAAAAAGTCAATAATGGAAGCTATACTCTGCCGCTCTCATTTGCTTCGATAAGAGAGCCTGAGTCTTTAAGGCAGAGTTATTGAGTAATACGAATAATAGACAAGAGAAAAGCCGATCGGCAAAAAGACCCAATAATCAACTGGGGCACCTAAGAACCAGCGCGGGTGCCAAGGGATAAATTCTTTTTTAAACTTTCGCAAACCATAGCCGGGATTGAAAACGAACCAAAGAAAGTCTTCTATAGCCCAGAAAAGTACAATTCCACCTAGGACTCTGGCTTCAACTTTCCAACTCCACTCAGGAATAAAAAAATAGGGGATATGAAACAAGATAAAGATGAAAGTCATGACCCAAAAGTGATAGCCTGTAAGTGGACGCCCACCCCAAAAGTATTTTAAGGCCCAGTGATTCTCGATCCGCCAAGTTGGAAGATTCTTAGCCCAACCGGCTGTTCCTTCAATCTGAATTTCAACTTTACCAAACCAAAATGCTAATACCGTTATAAAAATAAGATATGAAATCATAGTTAATGCTTCTTTCTATCAGTGCTTTCGAAAATTTTATCAGCCGATTTCGCAATGAAACCTTGGTAAAGTTCGCCATTTGGAAGCGGATAGCGTTTTGCAAATTCATAATAACATGCAGGAACTGGAAATTGACCTTCAGCAAAAGTAACTTGAACTTCTTTAGCCATAGTTGAACTTTGTTCAAGCAGCTCTTGAGGCGTTCCCTTGATCTCTCCACCAGACTTATTGAGATCAAAACCTTTTGCTTGTATGAATTGATTGACCTCTTGAACATCATTAAACTTTTTCAAGGCGTTGATATTCATCGTAAAGTGGTTAGGCCTGAATCCAAAAGCCGAAACCCAAGAAGCATACTCACTGATATCAGCAAGTTTAAGGTAAGTTGTATGGTTCATCTTCCATGGGCGACCACAGACTAGAATTTCTTCTGACTGAATGAGGCTCATTGGAACTTCGTGAACCAATTTTTCAACTTCTTCTGCTATAAATGGCTCTACTTTTTCAAGTTCAAGTTCGCTAATAAAAATTTTCGGTAATTCTTTGTTCGGATGTTCATAATGTTTTGCAAAAAGTTTTTTCTGCTCAAAAACGTATTCGCCTTTGGCAACGTATCCATACTTTTCAAAATGCTGAGCAAGCGATTGAATGCCCAATTTCTTATGATTAAACGTGCGATAAGCAACGTGGTCATTTAAAACCTTTTCACCTTCGTGAACAAAGCAATCAAAGATTTTTTTAGCAGCCGGATTGAGCTGAGTGTAATCAAGCCACATCTTATCCAGTAATTTCTGTAATTGATGAGCATTTGACATAGGATCCTCCGGTTGTTTGAGACTCCAAAGGTCGCATGATTTAAAGATCTTGTCAGTTCTGGAAAAGACCGGTCGTTTGCGCGGCGTCAACCCCTGACAAATGCTTTGAATCGACTGAGCTTGTCTGAACAAAGGTCGTTTTTCTATGCAGACAGACACGCTTCCGGAAATTATTCAAATCGAGCAGCTTCTAACGGAGTTTCCGAACCTAGCCAGGGGGCAAGTACTAGGTTATGTGGGCAGCCATGAGGGAAGCGACGGTAAACTTTTTCCTATCTACAAAGTTGCGGTCGGTTCTGAAAATCCTGAAGCTCCAGTTCTCGCATTTTTCGGTGGAGTTCACGGACTCGAAAGAATTGGCGCGCAAGTTGTTATTTCTTTTTTAAGTTCTGTTTTGAGAATGCAATTATGGGATCTATCTTTGCAGGAACTCTTGAAAAGAATCCGAATTGTTTTTATTCCAACGGTTAATCCTTGGGGAATCTATAATCGCCGTCGTTCGAATGCAAATGGTGTTGATCTTATGCGGAATGCTCCAGTCGAAGGCGAAGGGGAAATTCCCTGGCTGCTTGGCGGTCAAACTTATTCTCCCAAATTGCCTTGGTACCGTGGAACTGAATTTCAAAGCGAGTGCAAATTAGTCATGGATGCTTTGCATACGGAAGTTAAAGATTCAAAGTTTGCATGGTCAATGGATGTTCACTCTGGGTTTGGAATTCAAGATCAAATTTGGTTTCCATTTGCAAATACAACAACACCATTTCCTGATCTCGCCGAGATGTTTCGTTTCAAAACATTTTTTGAATCTGCGCATCCATATCACTTCTATAAAATCGAACCACAATCTTATCGTACTCATGGTGACTTGTGGGATTATGCCTATTCGACGCTAAGAACTGAAAACAGATTTTACCTTCCACTCACTCTAGAACTTGGTTCTTGGCTTTGGGTGAAGAAAAACCCACTGCAACTTTTGTCGAGGGAAGGACTTTTTCATCCATTGAAACCTCATCGACATCGAAGAATCTTACGAAGGCATTGGACCCTTTTTGATTTTATGCTGCGAATGACTGATGCTTATCAAAACTGGGCGGTTTTAGAATCACAGCAAAAAACTCAAGCGCATGCCCATGGTTTGGAGCTTTGGTATGGAAACTAAAAGACGATGGATTTGGTTAAGAGGTCTCATTCGCTGGAAAGATCACTGGGGTGACTTTACAGAAGAATTCAAAAAGCAGTTTCCTCACGATGAGATTTTGCTGTTGGATTTGCCTGGTTTCGGTGACTTTTATCAGGAAGATTGTCCTGAAACTATGAACCAAATTATCGATCACCTCGATAAAAGAGTTGATTGGACTTTAGGCAAATACCACATTTTAGCATTTTCTCTCGGTGCAATGGTGGCAGCTCAATGGGCCAGCCGGTGTCCGAACCAAATCGAAAAGATGTTTTTAATAAATACCAGCGACAAACGAAGCCCATTTTATGAGCGTTTCCTTGTCAGCAACTTTTGGCTGCTTTTAAGCCGCATTATTCATACCGAAGCTCACTTCGTCGAAAAGGGAATAATTAAAATCATTTCCAACCGCCCCGAGATCCGGAAAAAATTTATCGGACCGTTTATTCAAGCATTTTTGAAGAATCCTTTTAAACGACAGAACTTTCTCCGCCAACTTCGGGTAGCCTCTGAAACCCGCTTCCCTCAAGCTTCTCCGGTCCCAACGGTCTTTATGAACTCAACTGCAGATCGTTTAGTGAGTTATAAATGCTCAGAACGAATTGCAAAGGAATGGGGCTCGATTTTAGAGACCCATCATCACAGTGGGCATGATATCACGCTTGATGATCCGGAATGGGTGTTGAAAGTTCTACAAAAGCACGTTTTACCTTTACGCCCCATGAATTGAAATTAGGACATTTAACGCTATCCAACATTGACAGTTTTCTCCTCTCAAGATTAATTCAAATCCTGGGGGACGATTGCCTAACTTTTGGTTCAAAAAAACCTGTAAACAAACAAAATTTTGTTTCATCTTTGCAAGTTTGATTATGACTGCGCAAACTGCTTGGGCTCAATCTTCCGTTAAGGTAAGTGATGGCTTAGGTGCGCCTCGCTTGTCGATGAAGACTCCTTCCGCTACCAGGGCTTCCGTTTTCGGTCAGTTTCGCTTCGAAAGTCTTCAGTACATGACGACACTTCCAGAAACTCCTTCCCTTACAACCAGTCAATTTCTATCAGGTCGAATTACAGCAGCCTCTTACAGCCGAGATCCTCTTTCGTTTAATTGGGCAGCGGATTTATCAGCGGGAACTTTCTTTTCCCTCAAGCAATCCTATTACTCAGTACAAGAAATCTATGTATCAACTCCGCTAGATGAGCGCGCCAGCTTATCGGTTGGTAGAAAAAAATATGATTGGACAGAAATCGATCGAATTTGGTCTTTGGGACTGTGGCAGCCTCGATATGCAATCGATGCTTTACGCCCTGAAGATCAAGGTTTAACTGGGTTGTTCTTTGATTACAAAAGTGAAAAAATTCAGGTCTTAGCTTTTGGATCGAGCTTATTCATTCCAACGATTGGCCCAGAAGTTCGCGAAGAAGATGGAACCATTAAAGCTGATAGTCGTTGGTACCGACCACCTAGCCGAACCGCAGGCAATATTAATATTTCCTATAAAATCAATACCGGGGACACTCGCAAACTTGTAAATCAGGAAAGTTTTGGATTGAAGCTTCGTCTAGGGGAAGAGGAAACCGGTCCTTGGGTAGCTATGGCTGGCGGTCGGAAGCCTGTGAACGATATCCTTTTACAAAGACTTTATCAGGCCGTAACCGTCAACAGCCAAGCCAATTTCGTAGTCAGTCCTGCTGTTGCTCACCATCAGGTATTCTCTTCTGATTTAGGTTATAAATTTGAAAACGTAAATTTATCAGTGTCTTACTTTGAAGATTATCCAGAGACAATTTTGCCACCATCAGGTTATGCCATTCAAAAGTTTAGCCCCGTAAAAATCTATTCCACCCAAATGGACTGGAGCATAAAAGAATTATTCTCTCGGCCTTTGCAGGTCCAATTTGGTTACATGAAAACTTACGGAGATGTGATCCAGGATATCGAATCTGACGGAGCTCCGAATGACTTCACAATTTTCACGTATCGTTATCGATTTTCGAATGCTGCTTTGGCAAAAATCATTGGTCCTTTGGTTAACATTAAAGGACGTCCCTTAATTACTAAAATTGGATACACTTACGACTTCGATCAAAAAGCTTCAATTTTGGGTACTGAATTTCAATATCAGTGGAATCGCACCTGGTCCTACTTGGTAGGTGTCGACATGTTGGGTTCCGACGATCCTAATTCAACATCCGAGGGTTTTATCAATACTTACCGCGCCAATGACAGGGCCTACGCAGGAGTTTCCTATGTGTTTTAATAAGTCAGCTTATGGTTTGCTGACCTTGCTTATGCCACTTTTTCTAGGACTTGTAGCGTGCACTCCGCAGATAGGTGAAAAGCCCCCTGACAATAAAACTTTAGAACTAACAGCTACAAAATGTCTAAATCAGGCCGCAAGTGATCTTGAAAGATTCTTTGATGCAACAGCTGAAGATGCAAGATTAGAAGCTGCTTGGCTTTGCGTTGAAACTGCGTTCGTACAGTTCGAAAAATATGTCGTTGGTAATCAAAAAGATAAATATACGTCTCAGGAAATTGTAACATTCTTAGAAAACAATTTTTTCGAAGATGCTGAAAAAAATAAACTAACTCCTGAATTTCAAAAAGAGGTCATGAAGCTTAAGCAGATCTTTATTGGTGGTGACACCGAGTTCGTGACTCGCGATGAGTTAAGACGCTCTAAAGCATTTCTTCAACAAATTAGTAAGATGACGATCAAGTTGAATCGTCACATGAAAATTATTGTGACAGATTGGAAGCCTCAACTTGATTCGATCAAGTCTCAGGATCTAGCTGCTTTTGAATCAGCGAATTTTGCTCTTCAGGAATTTGCTGTCGAATTAGCTGCTTTAATTGCGAAGAATACCTCTGTTTATCAAATTAGTGACATTGTGGCGCTATGCCGTGAAATCGAAAAGTTCTTCGATGCAAACTGGAATTGGGTTCGTGACATTGAAAACTTGGTGCCAGGTTTCAAAAAATTGAAGATTGCCTTAGCTAGTGGAAATGAAAATACAATCAACCAAGCAGAGTGGAAGCCAGTTTTGACTTTGGGTGCCCGCGGTTACTTTCAGTATTTGCGATATTATTATTTTATTAAAACAACTGCAGAAACGGGCGGGGCCATTCGGTTAGTTTATGTTGCGCGTACCTTAGAGGATGTTTTTTCGATCTTTCAAGATTTAGTCTCTCAGAAGCCAACGGGTGTTGTAACGGCCAGGGAAGTTTACGAAATCTTAGATGGTTTTGAACAATTCTGGACAGACTTAAAAGTTTCCGAAAAACTAATTAGCGAATTCATGAAGCTGAAGCAGGTGTTAATCGGTGGTAGCACTGAAACCTGGACTGCAGTTGATTTCGAACAGGCTCGATTAAAAGTTCCAGAATTACGACGTATTACAGAAAACTTCATGCCGTATTTTAGCATTTACTCTTTTGAGTGGGATCCTGCGATGGAGGATTCACAAAGCGCTCGTGCAACATTTAAACTTGCGCAGATACGTTTGGCTTTGGTTGCGCAAGACTTTGGAAGTTTCTTAAAAGGTGCTTACAGTTTTGATGATCTAGTGGCGCTTGTTGACGAGATCAACACGCTTTATCCGACAACGGCTTCGAAGTCGTCTCTTGGCCAGTATCGGGACTTATTTTTAGAAGTTAAAAAAATGGTTTATAATGAACCAGATACAATTATTCAAAAAGATCAGTGGAAAGAAGTTCTTCCATTGTTTGCAAACGTTTTTTCGATCTATCAGTATTACAGCTATTTCCTGTCCGACAAAAGCTGGAAGAGTAGTCAGTCCGTTAAAGATATGGATGTTCTGGTAAATGATTCTTCAAGCTTCATGCGAAATCTTTTTCAAGCAAGCGACAGGGGATACTTTACTCAAGACCAACTTGTTAATTTGACAATTAAACTTTCAGAAACCGACTTGCTCGGACAAAAGTTAACTCTTGAATCAACAGATGCAATTTGGACAGCCTTACTTCAACACATGCTTTTCCCACCAGAGCGTCGGTTAGCTGGTGAAAAGAATGATCGTCTCACCATGGAGCAGATTACGATTCTTCGCACGGAATTTTCAATCTGGGCTAAGTCGCAAGTTGCGCTGAACAAACTTTTTGATAACGATCCAGAAAAAGCTTTTGCGCCTGCGGCTCTGATGAAGAATTTAAAAGATCTCATTAAGCAGAGCCAAAGCAACCCGGATGTAAAAACGGGTCTTGAAAGTGTTTATTCAATTCTGGATTCTGTTATTACTTTCACTTGGGACTCGGAAGATCATCTCGAAATTTCAAATCGGGTCGACTGGCAGTATAAGTTGAACGCGCTTTTCCAAGCTAATTTAACCCGGGCCATAACAAGAATCCTCTTAAGATCTTTTGCAACGGACATTAACTTGAATCGAGTCAATCAGTGCGAAACTCAAGGCGCTTTTGATTTGTTGGCTGGCTTATTCCGCGATCTCAATATTTTTGATCCTGGGCCAGGTTTTATAAGTTCCAGATTTTTGGAAGCTAACATTTTTATGAGTCGCGGTAATGGCGACAAGTATCTTGATTTCAACGAGATGGCCGAACTGATCAATGTTATTTTCTCTGGATTAAGATTAAATGATAAATTAACTTCGTCGCTTCGTAACGTCTGTACCGTCCACAAGAACGACAAGGGGAAAGAATTCGTTAGCTTCAAATGTATGAGCGAACATCACTATGTGATGGTTCGAAAGCACATGACTCAGCTTCCTGATTTCAAAGCTTACGTGGATAAGCTAGCTTCTAAAGACAAGGGCACAAGCCAGATCATGAGAGATCTCGAAGATCTTACGATTGAAATGCCAAATGATGAGCTCAGTGATTCGCAGCCGCAGCAGCCGTTACCGCCACAAGAGCAACC
>JANPPO010000033.1:0-3122 GCA_031428555.1 Bdellovibrionales bacterium
TTGTGTTTTTGCCAAGCAAAATGTGATCTCAGATCCACCTTTTTCTCGGATAGATTTTATTTCGTGTCGCAATTTATTCATTTATTTTAATCAAGATCTTCAGAAAAGAGTTCTCGAGATATTCAACTATGCCTTGAAACCCAAGGGATTTCTTTTTCTTGGATCTTCAGAGTCTATCGCGCCAGATATCTCATTGTTTACAGCTGTGGATAAGCAACACCGGATTTTTGCTTCGAAGGAAAATTCTCAGAAGCGTGCAACTTTCTCTGGACGAGCACATTTGTGGGATAGGCTGATACCAAAAGGATTTACAACAAATCAACTATCCGAGCAACCTCGCCAAAAAGACCTTCGAACCGAAGTACTTGAACTTGTTCTGCCCAGACTTGAAGTCGTTCGGATTGTCATAAATAAGCAGCTTAATATTGTGTTTACGGAAGGACCAGTTGAAAAAGTTCTCCAGATACCTAATGGAGTAACGAATTTAAATTTGTTAAAGATGGCACGAACTGGTTTAGGGTGGGAGTTTAGAGCTGCTATTTCAAAAGCCTTAGATCAGCAAAAAGCGATTTCGAGAAAAAATATTCAGGTAAGTAATGAAGACCAAAATTTAAGTTTTGATCTAGAAGCGGTTCCATTTCATTCGCATGATTCATCAGATAATCTGGTCCTTTTAATCATTGAAGAATCCCGGAATATTCAACCTTTGATCTTAAGTGGAGACCCAGGAAATTCCTCAGTCGAGAACAGACGTCTTCAACAAGAATTACTTGCAACCAGAGAATTTCTCCATTCGATGATAGAGCAGCAAGATTCGACTCATGAAGAGCTCAAAGTAGCACATGACGAAATCGTGACCCGAAATGAAGAATTGCAAAGTTCAAATGAAGAGCTTGAAACGACTAAAGAAGAGCTCCAGGCAGGAAATGAAGAATTAACTACCTTAAATGATGAGCTCTTAATTCGAAATCAAGAACTGCAACAGTTAAATTTAGCCGTTAAAGTATCGGAAGAAAAATATCGTTCACTAACTGAGTCTGCCTTGGATGCCGTTATAACAACAGACAGTGACGGTATCGTCGAAATGTGGAACAGCGGTGCAGAAAAAATGTTCCAATATAAAGCTGCTGAAATTTTAGGAAAGAACGTAAGCGAAACAGTTCCGCAGCGCTACAGGGCCGCACACGTGGCCGGTATGAAAAGAGTTAGTCAGGGTGGTGTTCCGCGTGTCATTGGTAAAACTGTCGAAGTTGTCGCTCTTCGAAAAGATACAAGTGAATTCCCAATCGAGTTATCACTGTCAAGTTGGACTGTTAACGGAAAAATGTATTTTACATCCATTATTCGAGATATTTCTGAACGAGCGTGGAACCGTAACTTACAAAGCGCAAGAGTCGAAATTGGTCATAGCTTACTTTTAGATCAGTCTATCGAAGAGGCGCTCGAACAAACAATTAAAATTATTTGTCAGAATATGGGTTACAAGCTTGGTACATTCTGGAAGTTCAATCCAAGTCGTAATACTTTAGATTGGAAAAAAATGTGGCCAGCTGCAACGGGAGCGCTTGCAGATTTTGCAGAGAGCCACTCTCAACTTTCATTTGTAAAAGGGCAAGGGGTGCCTGGAGCAGTGTGGGATGATAAAGCTATCTGGATCGAGAGTCTCAAATCTGACCCACGGTTTATACGGAAAGAAATTTTTAAAAATTTGGAACTGAATACTGGAATAACTTTTCCAATTGGCTCAAGTTCGGATTTTTATGGAATAATTGAAGTATTTAACGAAGCTATGATTAAACCAGAGCCAAGAGTTCTCGCACTTTTTGATGAAATTGGCTCCTATTTGAATCAGTTCGTAAGAAGAAAAATGGCAGAGGAAAAGCTAAAACATTTTCTTTCAGAGCTGGAAATTAGAATCGAAGAAAGAACTCGGGAATTAGCCGCATCAGAAGCAAGGCAAAGATTTTTAGCTGAGGCGAGTTCAGTCTTAAGTCGAACCGTTAAGCTTGAGACAATGTTACAAGAGGTAGCCGAATTGTGTATTCCCTATCTTGCAGATTGGAGCGTTGTCGACATCGCCCAAGGAGCGGGAGAAATGAATCGAGTTGCTATTGCACACCGCGATCCTAAAAAAGTTGAGTTCGCGAATGAGCTAAATAGGCGCTATCCCACCGATCCAGAGTCCCCGCATGGTCCTCCAAATGTGATTAAAACAGGAAAATCAGAAATAATGATTAAAATTCCTGCAGAGGTTATCGAGGCCACCGCAAAAGATAAAGAGCATTTGAGTCTCCTCCAAAGCCTCAATTTGAACTCTTATATTTGTGTTCCTATAGTTGCAAAAGGGAACACCTTAGGAACTATTACTTTTATTTATTCTGATTCCGGAAAGAGCTATTCAGCAATTGAACTCGAGTTAGCAGAGCAACTTGGAATTCGAGCAGGTTTAGCCATTGAACGCGCTCAACTCGTTGAAAAGTTGCATTTAGCAGATAAAGCAAAAGATGAATTCTTGGCGACTCTATCGCATGAGCTTCGAACTCCTATGAATATTATAATGGGGTGGACCGAAATTCTGAACGAAGACAGTGACAAAGAGACTGTAGCAGCAGGTGTTGAAGTTTTGCAGCGTAACACCAAGATACAATTGAGACTGATCAATGACTTACTCGATATTTCTCGAATTATTTCTGGTAAAGCCCTTATCGAATTCGAGGAAGTTGAAATTATTGATCTAGCAACTAGCGCTATTAAAGGTTTGGAATCTGAGGCACATAAAAAAGATTTGAAGATTAAGCTTTTTACAAAGGAAAAGGCCGTTTTAGTGAATGGGGATAGTTCAAGAATTATTCAAGTTTTGAATAATATTTTTAGCAATGCAATTAAGTTCACTCCTCACGGTGGCGATATCACAACTACGATAGACCGAGTAAGTTCTGGAGTAGAAATTCGAATTCAGGATACGGGTATAGGAATTGAGCAGCAATTTTTAGATCATGTATTTGAAACTTTTAGGCAAGAGGATGGAAGCTTAACCCGACAATATGGAGGCCTTGGATTAGGCCTCGCCATTTCAAAGCATATAATAGATCAGCATAAGGGTAAAATCGTAGCCTTTAGCA
>JANPPO010000034.1:0-4196 GCA_031428555.1 Bdellovibrionales bacterium
TTCAAAATAATTCACCGAACTTTTTCAAAAGAAAGTTCGACAGCTCAAACTTTAGAAAAAGCTTTAGTTTGGAAAACGTGTTTGCGGGAAATTTACTTTTCTGACGTTCATGAGAACCTGGATTTCAATACAACATCCCAAGACGAGGTCTATTTCGGTCTTGATGCGGAAAGTTTTTTAGCCGAGGTTTTGTGTGGCTTAAAATCTCCACTGATTGGTGAGACTGAAGTTTTCGGCCAATTTAAAATTTGGTGGAAAGCATTGCCTCAAGACAACCAATTTAAGCTGAAGTTCCAAAGTCGCATTGAAAATTTGTTTTCGCTTGTAAAGACGGTTCGGGAAAAGTCTCTTTGTGGACACGGTTCGCAAAGCTATGGCTCCTTATTACGAAAAAATTTAGTTCCTAACGAAGCCGTCGATATTTTAGGGGCAGGACATTTAGCCCAGGAAATCTTGCCTTGGATTAAAAATAAATCAAGTCACCGCATCTGGTGCCGAAATCCAGAAAAGATCAAAAATCAATTCTCAGCTGACGCTGTTATTTCAACCGAAAGCCATGCACTGCTTTCGACTGTTGTTGTGATTGCTGCACCTCTTAGTCATGAGTTGCTAAACCAGTGGCTGAAAGAAAAAGGCTTCTCTGCTAAACATAAACTTTTTGATTTCAGATCAGACTCTGCAGATTTTACTCCGTTTGTGAAACCAACTGTTCATTTGAAGCTACAGGATTTTTCTTCTAAGTTTGATATTCACCAAAATGAAATCGAGAAGAAAGCAAAAGCTGCTGTTCAGCTAATTAAACAGTGGCAGCAAGTTCAGGAAGTTAAAATTCAAGTTAGACCCTATGGATGGGATGATTTATGAAACTTCGCTTGTCATCCAGACAAAGCGCACTCGCCCAAATTCAAGCTTACCAAGTCGGAGCAGCCTTAGAAAAAGCTCATGCTGGTTTAGAAATAGAATATCTTTTTCGCGAATCACTAGGAGATAAGAACCTAACAGACCCACTTTGGAAGATGCCTGAAAAGGGCGTTTTTACCGAAGACTTCTTTCGCGACTTAACAGAAAACAAAACAGATCTGGTTGTTCACTCTTGGAAAGATCTTCCAACAGCAGAAAAGGATGAAACAAGAATCGTTGCGACTTTGCCGCGGGCAGATCAACGGGATTTACTTCTATTTAAAAAATCGTCTTTAAAAAAGCCTCTGGTCAAAATCTATTCTTCGTCACCTAGGCGGACTCATAATATTAAACCTTTGCTGAATTGGGCGCTTCCTTGGCAGGTTGAAGAGATTGAATTTCAAAACGTGCGCGGAAACATTCCCACCAGAATACAAAAACTCTTAGCAGCTGAAGAAATTGATGGACTGATCGTTGCAAAAGCCGCACTCGATCGATTGTTAACAGAGCCACGCTTTCCCGAAACGATATTGGCCATTAGGCAAGCGTTGGAAAAATTAAACTGGATGGTTTTGCCGCTCTGTGAAAATCCGAACGCGGCGGCCCAAGGGGCGCTGGCAATAGAGATTTCGTCTCAGCGCACGGATGTACTGGAACTGATTTCGGCGATCAATTGTTCAGCTTCATTTTCAAGTGCTCAGCGCGAGCGCGAAATATTAACAGAGTTTGGTGGCGGTTGTCATTTAGCTTTGGGTATGAGTGTTTTAGAAAGACCTTATGGCCGAATTGAAATTGTAAAAGGTCTGACTCCAGCTAATGACCAGGTGGTTTCAAAAAAATTCTTTCCTAGTAAAATTAGATCTCAAAGTTTTAAAGTCGGTCGGATGGAATTTTCGACAGTGCGCAAATCAAAGGAAATTTCATTTTCAAAAGTGGATGCCCTTTATGTTTCGAAGGCTGAAGCATTTCAACCTGAAGTCACAACTGAGTATGTTTGGACCGCCGGAATTAAAACCTGGAAGAAGTTAGCGGCCCTTGGCGTGTGGGTCCATGGCTCAAGCGAAGGCTTGGGCGAAGCAGAAGATGCGATGATCGAAGCGCTTACGGGATCTGATCAGTTGAAGTGGGGGCGTTTAACCCACGATGACGCAGTCGAAACTAGCGATAAAATCAGTTTTGGCAGTTATCGCTTAGAGTTAGAACTTAAAACTCTAACATTAGATTCATGTGATGCGTATAAATGGAAAAGTGGTTCCGAATTTCTGTTGGCGATAAAGCATTTTCCGGATCTCAAAAATCGATTTCATATATGTGGCCCTGGACGAACTTACGATACGATCAAAAAGACTTTAGGAACTGGCCAGAATATTTTTGTGGAGTTAAACGATGAATTCATCACAGTTGTTTGAGAGAGCTAAAAAAGTTGCCCCTGGCGGAGTTCATTCTCCTATCAGAAGTTTCTCAAGTCTGGGGCGAGATCCCATATTTTTTAAAAAAGCCGAAGGTGCTTATCTTTGGAGCGTTGAAGGGCAGAAGTATGTGGATTACTGTCAAAGTTGGGGTCCCTTAGTTTTAGGTCACCGTGACAGTGAAGTAGAGGCCCAAGTTCACGAGATGATTTCAACGGCCTGGTCTTTCGGAGCTTGTGAACCTTACAGTTTAGATTTAGCTGAATGGATTACGTCTCGAATTCCGTGGGTTGAAAAATTACGTTTTACGTCTTCAGGCACTGAAGCCGTGATGACAACATTAAGAGTCGCCCGGGCTGCAACGAAGCGTAAAAAACTTTTAAAATTTGAAGGTTGTTATCATGGTCACATGGATGCGCTTCTTGTGCAAAGTGGCAGTGGTCTTGCCGGCATATCCGCTTCATCAAGTGCGGGCATTCCAGAAGAGATTAGTGATTTGACCTTGGTAGCTCCGCTTGATGACGAAGAAACTTTAGAGGCGATCTTTAAACGTGAAGGTGACCAAATCGCTGCTGTTATCATTGAACCATTGCCTGCAAATTTTGGTCTTTTGATTCAGCGAAAAGAATTTTTACAAAAAGTTGCTAAACTTGCGACGCAGTATGGAGTGCTGTTAATTTTAGATGAAGTGATTTCTGGATTCAGAGTTGCTTTAGGTGGGATGGCAGAACTTTTAGATATCAAGCCTGATCTTGTGGCTTATGGAAAAGTCATTGGCGGCGGATTCCCAGTTGGTTGTTACGGCGGAAGAAAAGATTTGATGGATCAAGTTGCACCGAATGGAAATGTCTATCAGGCCGGAACTTTAAGCGCAAACCCAGTTGGAATGCGTGCAGGACTTTGCACTTTACAGAAAATGGAAAGATTAAATGGCTGGCAAGCTTTAGAAGAACGCGGTCAATTGTTAGAAAATTTGTTAAATCCACTATTTAAGAAGCATCAAATTCAATTAGTCAGACAGGGTAGTCTTTTCTGGTTTCATCTTAAAACAGATAAGCCAGTCAGACGAGTTAATCAAATCCCCGAGGGACAAAAAGAATTCTTTAAGAAGTTTTTTGCGCATACTTTGGCTCAAGGGATTTACTTGGCTCCTCATGCTTATGAAGTTGGATTTTTATCTTTAGCTCATACACCTGAAATTTTAACTGAGACGGCGAAAGCTTTTGAAGTGGCACTGGAAGGAATTTAGTGGGGAATTCTCAAGCGAATCAAATTAAGTCTGATCGACTCAAACTGATTCTATCAGTTTTTTGGTTTGTGTTTACGTTTTCCATGGTTTGTTGGTGGTGGATTTTTTCACTTCGCCAATTGGATAGTCTGGCCTCTGCGATGCCAAAAGAAAAATACGATAGCCTTCACTGGATGCTTCTTTGGGAAGGATCTATCCTTTTAACTTTTATCTTGGTCGGTGGAGCATCACTGTTAGTCTTAACAAGTCGCGAGAGATCTCGAAATACGAGACTCAGATTGTTTTTTTCTAATTTCTCGCATGATCTTAAAACTTCTTTAAGCCGACTTCGTATCAGGACCGAAGTTTTAGCATTAAGTAATACAAGCCCCGATCTTCAGGAGCTTTTAAATGAAGCAAGCCGATTAGATCTTCAATTGGAAAACTCCCTGTGGGTCGCCCGAGGCGAAGAACAAAAGCTCCTGGTTTCAGAACTTAATTTGAGCGATGTGATTGGCCAGTTGCGGGTCGAGTGGCCGGAAATGGAAATTCATTTGCAGCGAAATGCCAAAATCAAAGCTGACCCAACAGCAATTAGAAGTGTATTTAGAAACCTTCTGCAAAATGCCTGGCTACACGGAGAAGCAACCCGCATCGAT
>JANPPO010000035.1:0-15568 GCA_031428555.1 Bdellovibrionales bacterium
GGAATATACTCTTAAAGCTGAAGTGCCAGGCCCAGTTGAAAAAGTAAAAGCAACTGTTGGCTCTCAGGTTTCGTTAGGTGATATACTTGTGCAAATTGCCCAGGAGAAAAAATGAAGCAAGTAACCCTTGTTGAAATGGGACTACGGGACGGTCTTCAAAATGAAACGACGATTTTATCCCTAGATCAAAGAGTGCATTTGCTTCAGGACCTTGCAGATGCTGGGTTAAAACGAATTGAAATTGGCGCATTCGTAAGGGCTGAAAAAATCCCGCAAATGGCTATGAGCAAAGAACTTCTCTTAAAAGCTAAAGAACTAAAAAAAGAAAAGAAAATTCTAAAAGATGTAATCTACTCAGTGTTAGTTCCGAATCTAAAGGGGTGGGAAGAAGCCAGTCCTCTAAGTCCAGAAGAAATTTGTATCTTTGGTTCATGCACGGAAAGTTTTTCTTTAAAAAACATTAATTGTTCAATAGATGAAAGCTTTGAAAGATTTAAGCCAATCATTGCGCTCGCTAAAAAAAGAAAAGTTAGAATCAGAGCGTATTTATCAGTTTGCTTCGGGTGTCCTTTTGAAGGCGCCGTAGCTGAAAAAAAAGTTGTTGAACTAGCACAGCGAATGCTTGCGCTTAAAGTCGATGAGATTTCAATTGGTGACACGATTGGTGTTGCAACAGTTGGACAAGTTCGAAGCTTATTTAAAAAATTAAAAAAGAAAATTCCGGCAAAGAAACTTGTGGGTCATTTTCACGATACGCGCGGGCAGGCGCTAGCTAATATTTTAGCAGCGTATGAAGAAGGTATTCGGATTTTCGATACAAGCATCGGGGGGCTCGGTGGTTGCCCATATGCTCCGGGATCAACAGGGAATGTTGCTACAGAAGATGTTGCTTATATGTTCGAAGGAATGGAAATTTCAACAGGTGTAAATCTTGAAAAGTTGATTTCAATTAGTCATGAAGTTGAAGAAATGATGAAAAAGAAATTACCATCAAGATTGTCCAATGCGGGTCTTTTAAAACCGCTAGGTCCAGTTGAAAAATGACGGCCTTTAAATTGCTGTTACTTCTAGTATGACCTCGAAATTCGTTGGAAGTGCTTACTTAACTCTGTCTGTTTTTGTTATATTGATGTTGGCACAAGCTGGCCAAAAACCTCTTTGTATTAATTCTCAGAGTATTGAAAAAATCACAATGGCAGACGCCTCAGTGGTTTATCGTTGCGCGATCAGAAAGAAAGTTCCGTACTCTGTAACCTTCGTTAAAAACCAACAAATCTTAGAATCAAAAATTTTACCTTTCGAATCTTGGCTTATTTTAAATTGGAAAATTAAGGCACCTAAAATTGCGGTTCAATTATCAAAAGATCCTGTTGTAACTCAACTTCAGGGGCGAAGTGTTTTGATCTGGGAGCAGAATTTAAAATCAACTCAGCAGTTGGAAGTCGAGATTGCTAAAAACTATCTCAAAACAATAAATCAGAAATTTTTTGCTGCAAATGATTTAGCGCTCAATAGTCTTGCTGATTTCGTTGTTAAGGTTTGGTCGATAGATAAAAAGTTATCATTCGGGGGCTTGCCGACCTATTTAGCCCATCAGTGGTGGGGAGCTTATTCCGATCTCTCGCCAAAAGAGAAATATAACTTAATTAGAAAATTTCCAACTATTCTGAAGTCGGCAACTGTCGCTGAGTTCAAAGATCTTGAAAGCAAAAACTACGATCAGCTGAATCAGTTAACTCAACTGTTTAGCCAAGAGACACGGTTCTTCTCGTTGCTTGAATCAAAGAACACTTTTGAAGAGAATTCGTTAGTCGCATCTTTTGATTATCTGGTTTTAATGCCTGAAGTAAGATCGGGAATCTTTAAATCATTAGCTGGTATTCAAAAACGTAAGCCTCATTTTAACTTAGGCATTTGGGACAGCAAAGTGCTTTACCACATTGGTTCAAAAAGCCAGGTTTCTGCAGACTCTTTTAGGAAATTGAAGGTTGATCACTTGATTTGGGAATCTTGTGACGATTTAGATCTGAAGTCAGTTCTTTCCGTATCAGCAAAAGTTCGAAAGCTTTTAGTAATTAAAAATTGTTCTGCACAAAATCAGCCGGATTATGCGCAGTATGTTTTTAAAGGTATTAGTGGCTTTGCAGCGGCCCACCCGCAGGTTTCTTTTGTTCAGCTGGATATGCCTTCGCTTAATATGAAACGTGATTCTATTGGCCTACAGCAAAAAATATTTGAGCTCATGTCGCAGCAATCAGCAAACAAAGGGACTAAAACTTCTTTCTTTAGCCAGTTTGGTTTACAAAGACTGCAGTGGGATAAAGAACTTCAGATCTATATCCCTAAAGCGCAAATCGACGCTGTAGAATCTTTTAGGGTTATTAAGACCTACTAGCTGCTACTTCAGGTCTTGTTTCTTTGATCCTATTCTTTTCATCTACGAAAACCACAACAGGCTTATGCTTGAGGGCCATTTCCCTTTCGATCTGCGCGTAGGAAACAATAATCACGACATCGCCCTTTTGGACAAGGCGGGCAGCTGCGCCGTTCAAGGTGACTTCACCGGGCTGTCCTTCGATGACATACGTCGAAAACCGATTCCCATTATTGCAGTTTAGAATATCAACTTTTTCATTTAAGTAAAAATCGGCAGCTTTAATTAGTTCAGGCCCCAAAGAAACGGAGCCTTCGTAAGTTAGATCTGCATCAGTTACTGTTGCTCTGTGAATTTTAGATTTCATTAGTTCTAGTAACATAATCTTTTTCCCTTTTAAGCATTCATTTGGACCGAGTAGACTAAGCCTTTTAAGACAAGATCAGGAACAATCGCATCGAAAACTTTTTCTTTTTCAAATAACGAGGAGAAGCCACCAGTTCCAACAATGATAGGTGACTTACCATCGAAACATTCTTTTGTTAACCGTGCGCTGATTTCTTTGATGGCGCCTAATTGACCAAAATAAAGGCCAGACTGAATGCTTTCAACAGTTGATCTTCCTAAAGATTCTTGAGCAGGTATGATTTCAACTGTTGGTAAGCGGGCAGTTAGGCTTTCTAAAGATTCCATGGCGATTTTAATTCCAGGAATGATCGAGCCACCAAGATAATCTTTTTCATCTGTTAAAACATCTAACGTTGTCGCCGTACCAAGATCTACGATTATAGCATTTTGTTTCGGATAAAGCTTAGAAACAGCAATTGAATTTGCAATTCGGTCAGCGCCTACTTCGAGCGGATTTCGGTACTTAATGTGAAGGCCTGTTTTAACTCCGGCTTGTAAGACGAAAGGGTTAATTCCGAAGTATTTCTGACAGGCACCTTTCAAAGAATAAATCACATCTGGAACAACGGAACAGAGGGCAATCTGCTTAATATCTGTTGGTTTGAATCCATTTTCCCTGATAACTGAACGTAAGAATATTCCCACTTCGTCAGATGATGAGCCCTGCTTCGAGTTTCTTCGAAAGCTTAAAAGCATTTTGTCAGTTTTCTGGGTATCAAAGACACCGCCGTAAATCTGACTGTTGCCCACATCAAGAGTTAAAATCATAAAACGCCTGCTTTCACAATTTCAGATACAAGTTCTTCAACACCTGAAGCATGAGTTATCTTATTACGATTAAAAATCTGAAAACGATGATTGCTTCGATCTCGGGTAGAAAGAATATCATTTTGCACAACAAGATCCGCGTGAGCTTCTTCTAAAATCTTGCCAACTTTTTCACTAACCTGCTGCTCAGTTGCGTTCGAAGTCAGTTTAAAAGCGACCAGCTTTAAATCTTTATTCTGAGACCACTTCTTGACCTGACTTACCAATTTAGGATTTCTTTTTAATTTCAAGGTGAGGTCTTCCTGTGAAGACATCTTGCCTTCTACTTTTTCCACAGAGAAGTCCCCAACCGCGGCAGCGTGAACTACAAGATCAAATTTTTCCTCTTTCAGTTGAGTCTGTAAAAGCTCAGAGAGATGAGTGAAACTATCAAAGCGCTGAAGCGAATAAGTATTTTTCGTTTTAACAGAAGCTGACTGAGCTAAATCCAAAGTTACGTTAAAGCCAAGATCAGCCAAAACTGAGGCAATTTTTTCGCCAGTCTGACCTGTGCTGACATTTGTCAAAAAGCGAACGTCATCTAAAGGTTCTCGAGTTCCCCCAGCAGTAACTAAAATATTCTTTGAAGATTTTAAAATCACAGAATTTGAATGGGCAGGTGCATAATTATCAAGAGCTTTTAAAATTTCCTGATACAAAAGATCAGGTTCAAGAAGCTTTCCGTAGCCAGTTTCTCCGCAGGCTAAAACCCCAGAAGCGGCTTCTAAAACTTTCAGACCATAACCTTTTAAGACCTCTAAAGACTTTTGAGTCACAGGATTTAAATACATGGCTGTATTCATGGCGGGCGCTAACAAAAATGGTTTTTTAAATTCGTGAGCCAAAAATAAAGTTGTTAACAAATCATCGCCGATACCAGAAGCGATGCGATTTATGAAGTGAGCACTAGCGGGTGCTGCGATAATAAGATCAGCCCATCTTTCTAGATGGATATGCTCCATCGCCGAGCCTTTTTCCCAAAGATCGCTGACTACGCTTTCGCCAGTTAGGCCTTCTAGTGTCGATTCACCAACAAACTTAAGTGCTGAGTTGCTAGCAGCAACTTTCACTTCAAAACCGTTTTTAACTAGCATTGAAACAAGTCCACAGGCTTTGTAACAGGCAATTGAACCTGACATCAGCATAAGAATTTTTGGCTTACTTTTAAATTCTGACATTATCGATTAACCTGACTTCCCCTAAGAATGCAGCGGCAAATCTTCTGCCCGCAACATCCTCGACGTAATCTACTTTAAATCCTTTTTTTTCAAGCTCTGCGCGAGCTTCTTCGTGGCTATTAGCTGATTTGATAATCTTGTATAAAAGTGGAGCGAGCTCTTTTTCGTTCGGGCTTAATCTTTGATTACGTGAACTTAGAGCTAATCCGGTTGGTTCGCGAACAGTTGGAACTCCTACGATTTGTGTGTCCATGAAGAATGCCTGAACCATTCCCTTTACTAACTGAAGCTGCTGGAAATCTTTTTCGCCAAAATAGGCCCGAGTAGGCTTTACGATATTGAGGAGTCTCATCACGACAGTTAGCATTCCATCAAAATGTCCTGGACGATGTTCGCCACACATTTTTTTAGAGATTTCACTTTCTGAAACTTTATACTTATATTGATCTGGATAAATCTGTGCATATTTCGGAAGCCAAACACAATTGATAGTCTCTTTTTCAGCCATTCGAATATCACTTTGAACTGTAGAAGGATACTTTTCTAAATCCTGGGCATTATCGAACTGAGTTGGGTTTACAAAGACACTAACGATGACATAATCATTTTCTTTACGTGCTTGTTTCATCAATTCCTGATGGCCCGCATGAAGAGCACCCATTGTCGGTACGAAGCCAACAGATTTTTCTTTTAGTACAGCTTTTCGGATGCTTTTAAGTTCATTTATGGTGGTTACGACTTGGGTCACGAATAACTCTCTTTCTCTGAAGGGAATTTTCCTTCAACCACGTCTTGATGAAAGTGATTTAACGCATTTTGCACAAGCTCTGCACCATTTAAATAATGTCTCAAAAACGACGGCTTAAAATTCTGATTTAATCCCAGCATGTCTTGAAGAACCAAAACCTGACCATCGACATCCGGTCCGGCGCCAATGCCGATAACTGGGATGTGTAATTCTTGAGCGATCACTTTTGCTAAAGCTGAAGGCACACACTCAAGTACGACAGAAAAACATCCTGCATCTTGAAGTGCCAAGGCATCTTGTAAGATTTTATCTTGAGATTTTTTTTCTCGGCCCTGAACTTTGAATCCGCCCAAGGTATAAACAGATTGCGGAGTCAGTCCCAAATGACCCATCACTGGAACACCAGATTGAACTACATGCTCTATTAATTTTAAGTTTCCTTCAGCGCCCTCTAGCTTTAAAGCATGCGAGCCAGCTTTCATCAAAGATTCTACTGCTTCCATGTTTGCATCTAAAGATTTGCGGTAACTTAGAAAAGGCATGTCGCCGATGATAATTTTTTTCGTGATTCCTGTTGCGACAGCTTGAACGTGACTTGCCATCATCGAAGTCGAAATATTCAGCGTCGTCTTTTGCCCGTGCATCACCATACTTGCGGAATCTCCGACAAGAATGGCATCGATAGTTGTCTGATCAATTAGCTTAGCAAAAGTTGCATCATAGCAAGTGATCATAGATATTTTTTGGCCCTTAGCTTTTTTCGCTACGAATTCAGGTATTGTCATCGTGACCTTCTTTCAGGATCTCATAAACTTTATGTAAGCCATCTGATTTTATTTTCAGTGCGCTTAAGTTTGATGAGATCGTTTTTTCATCGCCGCGTACCCAAGGCCCAGTCATGGCTTGAGTTCCCGAAGCAAGATAGTTTTGTGCAATTTGATTGATGTAAGGCTTAAGTGCTTTTTCCGGAACGCCAATTGATTTAAGTAGCTCTTCGGATTGGCTCCATATTCTTTGAGCACCCGCCGCCGTTAAAACACAGAGAGCGTGATAAAGGGATTTGTCTTTTGGGCTGAGTACAAACGATGGATTCTGTAAAAAAGGAAAAACTTCTTGAAGACCTTGAACTCCAGTTACAGCAAAGAAAATCCTTTTATAGGTTTCAAACTCATAAAGCTTTTCACCAAAAGTCATAAGCGGGTGACATGAAATAAAGCGATCTGAATGGAAAGCTCCAGAAAAATGGACAACAGTTAAATCTTTTCCAGATAGATGGGTCTCGAAAAAGTTTTCGAGTGCATCATCTGAAATCGCAAGAAGTACGACCGGTTTTTCTCTTAAGAATTCAATCAGTCGACCAACTGGCTCACTTTTGTTCCAAATTTTAATGCTGATATTAAAGAGCGAAAAATAATGAGTGAGGTGAGTCGCTAAGCGACCAGAACCAACGATAAGATATGAGCCCGTAGGCTGCTTTGTTTTTCCAGTGTTCATTTTACTCCGGTACCTGTCCCTTTCGGTGATCAAGTCCTGCGACAGTTGTAAGCCCGTTCCCGGGTTTCGACAATATGCACAATGTCGCAGTGTCTGGACCTCAGCTTAAAACGAATGTAAAGCCATTAAACTATGGGAAAAATGTATTGGGCAATTGTAGCTGTGGTTTTGGTGGGCGGACTGACAACTGCCATCTATTTTGGTCTTCAAGGCAAAAGCGTTCCACTGATAAAATGGTCTCATTTCGCTAACCCAGGAGAGGCTTCTCAAGCGGTAAAAGGTCGTATGAGCCAAGAACTCAGCCGCTATCAATTTTATTTTATTGGTCCACACCCAAGAAAACCTTTTCACATCCAGACGGCTATTAATGTTACAGAATGGGTAAGAAGCCAGGGTCGCAACATCCTCATTGTTGATACAATCATGCTCGAACAAAATCCTGAATTGCAAAATCTTAAACCCGATCTTGTTCTCGACTTAGGAAAAGAAAAAGACAGATTTTTAGAGGGAATAAAAGCAATCGACATTGGAACTAAAGTTATTGTTTTTGCACCTAACATTTATGTGACTCACTTTTCTGCGCAATCACCAGTTGCGCAGATGCAGGAACAACTAGGTAACTATGTCGTATTGAGTTTCATTAATTTTCCGGGTTCGCGTGAAGAAGAAAAAGAATTCGAATTTCCCTGCAGAACAGGTGATGGATCAGGTACTCAACTTGATTTAGGTTGTTTTGTTTTGGGACAAGCAAGATCGAAATATCTAAAGAAAAAAGTTGAAGGAAAAACCCCAGGCTTTTTGAATCTTGTTCGCTCTCGTGAATACATGTTCTTTCTCGGAAAATAAGATTGAGACGTAGTCTCACATTCCGCAGCGCAATAAAACATTGTAAAACTGTTAAGATGGCCATCTCACGTGGACTTGCCGTTTTAGCTCAGGCAAGTCTTTTACCAAGTAAACAAACAATAACCGTATATGTAACTGATATGGAGTGGCGTTTCTACAAGGCTCCTTAAAAGCCTGTCTATGGAGGCATTCATGAATTTCGTAACCGCACTAATTTCCCTATTCGTTTCGTTTCAAGCGTTTGCTGGTATCGGCGAAGATTTCCGCGATTTAAAAGATTCTGGAATCAACTACGAAATCGTAGGTTCTGTTTGTGAAGAAGTTCTTCGCTTACGTTACCAGGAAGAGTTTCCTGCTAATAAGTATTCTGTTGTAACTGGAATTGAATATGGCGACGGCAGCCGAACTGTTGGTGAATTAGATGTTATCGTTTTTGAATCTAACACTCAAAAAGTTGTTCGCGTTGGTGAAATTAAATGTTGGAAAGACAACCGCAGTGCTTTGAACAAAGCGCAAAGCCAAAGAAAAAGATTCTTAACTCATTTAGCATCTGGCAAACAAGTTTTCTTCAAATCTCTACATTCAAACTACAAATGGAATAAGTCACATTTCGCAAATTTTAAAGAAATGGTGACTGTTGCTCCTCGTGGATCAAAAGCTGATGGTTTTGATGCTGAACTTTCTTACGAGTTATCTGAACTCATGAAGCTTCGTCAGATGTTGATGGAATGCCAAAACAACGGACAATGTAAGAGCTCACAGCACTAATTAGTAATTATCTTTAGGCTGACATTTGGGTAGGTCTTTAACATTCGTTTCGACCTGCCCAAGAGTTCCTTTTTGCATGGTCGTAGCAATTTCTTTTGCTCGGCCAATTGTATACAATCGGAAAATAAACATGTGTTTTTTCAAGATTGTTGATCTGATTCCAGATAAAGTTAAATAAAGAGAACCATTTCCATTTCGACTTAAATTTCTCATGTCGCGATCCGTATAGAACTCATTTACTTTGTGCCCAGCTGAATCAGCTTGAGTTAATTCGATCATATTCAAAGCAGGGGATTTTGTCGGAGAATAGCCTCGAGCTTTTAGTGCAAAATAAATTCGTGCAGTTGTAGCAGCACCAAGAGTTGTCTCAATATCAGGTAGAAATACAGCGCAATCCATAACAGGAAGCTTTGCTTTGTTCCAATAAATCACATCAGAAGTCAGCACAGGCCGAGCTTGCACGCTCATCGCATATATAAGGCTGCATAATACACAGTATAAGATCCACTCTTTCACAACTACCTCTTTGAAAGTGAGCTCCGCTAGCTCTTTCGCTGATGAATTCAATTGCAAAGCTATGGCCACTCGTTGCCTCGGAATGAGACGATGAGCGCGATATTAGAGGGTTTAAAGACTATGTGTCTCGAAATGGACGGAAATTGTTAGTCAGCGTCTTTAGTCAGAATCTCTGACCATGTTTTCTTCCGTCTCTGCAGCATGCGGGGAAACCTTTTCGTGTGAAAGTGGTCTTCGAGGTGCACGAAAATATGTTCTAGGAGAAAGCTCTAAAAGATCCTGCAATTTCGCCATATAAACGCAAGCGTAACGCTCAACTTGATAAGCCAGATAACTTTCTTCGTTACCTGCGCGCATCAGCTGGCCCCACTGTGGGTTATATAAAGCCTGCTGTTTTTTAATAAGGCCAGAAATCTGCGTATCGATTTCGGCAATGCTCTTTTGCAAAACATCCACGTGGGCTTGATCGACTTTTCCAGACTCAGTTCGTTCAGTCATCATTTCAGTGAGTTCGTTTTCTAACGGTTCTTTTTTCTCCATTAGATCTTCGATTTCATCAATTGTTGGCTGAGCTTTTTTATTATTATCCACTTCTTGCGCAAGTTCTTCGATGACCATAGCTGTTCTCCAGTTACAGTCCTTTTTCAAACGCAAAATGTCGCCGTAGATATGATCGCCAATATAAAGAATGTCGTCTCCGTTAAGATTAAGATCAGTTGTGAACTGGCGAGCATTTCCGCCCTGGTAAATTCCAGGAGAAAGGCTTTCTTCAACGTTTGTCATGGTACCATCTGCAGGATTTACTTTTAGATACTTTGCGCTTTCGTAGAAGTAACGAGGCTTTGAAGCAAAAGTAATGACGATTTCGAAAAGATCATGCCAAGATTTGTGCTCTTTTAAAAACGGATTAATTGCGTAATCTAATAACAACTTCGAGTAGTGAAAATCGGAATTAGTTACGATAAAAATCTTCTTACCATGTCTTTTAAATTTCTCTAAACCGCGAACAACAGCTTCATCTTTGATGATGTATTTTTCTAAATTATTTCTAACTTCATCTTTTAAGGAGCCATCTCTGTGAGCCATGTCGACCGCGTCCAATACGTCATCGGCTATTTTGGCATACTCAGGATATTTGTTCGCAGTGTCGTTATCTTTTAAGTCCACAATTTGAGAAAATAAAACAGCCAAAGATAAAGAGAAAAATGTATCGATCGCTAAATATTGGCCTGTACTTAAATCAATGTAAGTCGATTTATAAAGTTTCTGATGGTACTTGAAATCAATTGGCTTAAGGCCATGGTATGAAGTTCGGATAGCAGTGTATCGATTTAATTTTAAAACATTTCCCTTTTGACGATCAATAACCAATCCGCGGACTGCATAATTATAGTCAAATTGAAGCTTTTTTAAAGTTTCGGGGTATCCTTTATTCTTAATCAGTTTATCAATGATAATTGAGTGCGAAAGTCGTTCGAAATTTTCGCTGTTATATCGAACTAGCGTGTGATCCATATCAAGGCCAAGATATTTAATCTTTTTTAGATTTAAAGTTCGGTTTACATAAACTTTGTTCGAATTGCTCATTTTTATTTGCCTTTAATTCTTGAAATTATTTTTGCGAAATCGGTAAGCCCAGTTGATTCCATGAAAGCATTCCGCCCTTCATGTTAAAAACATTGGTTATACCCTGTTGTTTTATGAAAGCTGCTGCACGCGCCGAGCGTCCACCGCTTTTACAAACGAATACGACGGTTTTATTATTGGGAACATCTGATAAGTGATCAGGTAAACTACCTAAGTTAATTAATTTTGCGGATTCAATGTGACCTAGTTCGTCATTCCATTCTGCGTTCTCACGAACGTCGATGATCACGATTTCATTTAGAGCACTTTTCACTTGTTCAGGCGTAACATCTTGTACTTCCTGAAAATGAGGATTTTGGATAACTTCTGTAAAAACATTAGAACTCATTTTTGGACCCCGCATCTTCTGTGGATATCTTTTTAGATATCTCTGACAAAGAGAACCATGATAGGACTATTCTACATGTCTCACAAGAAGGAACCCACTAAAGATAAATTCGACGCTCTGAATCCGGATCAGAGAAAAGCCCTAGAACTGCTTCAGTCTGGGGAAAACGTCTTTTTGACGGGTGGGGCCGGCTGTGGAAAGTCTTTCGTTGTTAAGCACTTCGTGGATGAATTAGGCCCGAAACAAATGCCTATCCTTGCCAGTACAGGCGCTGCTGCCGTGTTAGTTGGTGGTCGAACTTTTCATAGCTTTTTTGGGCTCGGTATCATGGAAGGTGGCGCAGATGCGACTTTTCAACGTGCTTCAAATGATAAAAAACTCGGCAAAAGATTACGCGAAGTTGAAGGCATCATCATCGACGAAGTTTCGATGATTTCTGGCGAGTGTTTGATGATCGCTGAAGCATTGGCGCAAAACGCAAGGGACTCGAAGCTTCCTTGGGGTGGAATGCGAGTCATCGCAGTCGGAGATTTCGCGCAATTACCACCGGTCACTCGAAGCGGTCCAAGGGATTGGGCCTTCGTAAATCAAGTTTGGCAACAGACGGGATTTTTAAATTACGTATTAACGCAAAATGAACGAGTTCAGGACGATAAATACTTATCTGTTTTAAATAAAATTCGCGTTGGAATAGTCGATGGGTTCGTAAAAGAGTTTCTTGATAGTCACCAATTTAATAATGATGAAAGTGATCCTGCGACAAGACTTTTTTCAAGGCGCGATCAATCATTGACGTACAATCTCAAAAAGCTTGCTGAAATTGATAAAGAAGAAATCGTTATTGATTCGATTTATTTCGGAACTGAAAAATTTCAGCAGACGATGATGAATCAGGGACCGGTACCACCTCAGCTGCGCTTAAAAGTTGGTGCGGAAGTCATGTTTATTCAAAATGACCCGAACAAGCGCTGGGTCAATGGCACTCGGGGATCGGTTGTATCGATTGAAGATGACAAAATCATCGTAGAAAAACTGAAGGGCCGTGACGTTACCGTTGAAAAGCAACAGTTCAGTTACCTAGATGCTGATGGGAATGTGGTGGCTTCAGTTATTCAGTTTCCACTGGTTTTGGCTTATGCCACAACAATTCATAAATCCCAAGGTGCCACTTTAGACGAACTCTGGTGTGATCTCTCAAATCTTTGGGAGCCTGGCCAAGCTTACGTTGCTTTAAGCCGACTTCGCTTTGGCAGGGGACTCAAAATTTTGAAGTGGAATGCCAGATCCATCAAAATTGATCCTCAAGTTCAAAATTTTTATAGCTTCATTGAATAGCGCTAGCACTTTTCCATTCTGAATTTGCTGCGGCGTCACTGGTATTGTACCTGTCACCTTAAAAGACTAATTTGGCTGCAAGTGAGGTGATTTGTGACTGTTAATCCGCAAAATCCTGTTGGTTTAGATGGCGTTGATTTTATTGAATATTCGGGCCCTGATGCGGCTTACTTACAAAGCTTATTTGAACGAATGGGTTTCAAAAAAGTTTCTAAAGCGAATGGAAAAAATATCCAGCTTTTTCGCCAGGGAAATATTAACTTCATTTTAAATTTAGAGCCTGGGACTTTTGCGACAAAGTTCGTGGAAGCTCATGGCCCAAGTATTTGCTCAACTGGGTTTAGGGTTTTAGACTCAGAGAAAGCTTTCGCAACAGCGGTAGAGCGCGGGGCAAAACCTTACAAAGGAACGGACGCTGAAAAAGGTGCGACGCCTTTTAAAGCTGTTTATGGAATTGGCGATAGTCTCATTTATTTTGTTGATGAAAAAATTCATCAAAAACTTTATAGCGAAGTTTTCCCAATCGCTGAAGCGGATAAAAAACCAAAAGGCGTTGGTTTAATTGATGTGGATCATTTTACGAACAACGTTCCACGTGGTGAAATGCAGAAGTGGTGTGATTTTTATATCAACGTTTTTAACTTCCGTGAAACTCGTTATTTTAATATTAAAGGAAATGCGACGGGGCTTGAGTCTAAAGTGATGCGCTCTCCTTGCGGAAAATTTTCGGTTCCGATCAATGAGCCGACTGATAAGAAATCTCAGATTCAGGAATACTTGGATGAATATAAAGGTTCAGGCATTCAGCACTTAGCTTTAACGACTGATGATATCGTGAAGACTTTGGAGTCGATGAAGACTTCGAATGTTCAGTTCTTATCTCCTCCACCGAACTCTTACTATGGGATGCTAAAAGAACGACTTCCCAATGTTTCGGAAGATTTGGGAAGATTAGAAAAAAACGCAATCTTAGTTGATGGCGATCATGATGGTTACTTGTTACAGATTTTTACAAAGAATATTATCGGTCCTATTTTTTACGAACTGATTCAAAGAAAAAATCACTCAGGTTTTGGTGAGGGTAATTTTCAAGCACTTTTTGATGCAATCGAAAGAGATCAAAGAGAACGCGGTTACCTCTAATAATTGATTTTTTTCAAAGGTGTTAATATGTATCAATATTCGCAAGGTAAGCATAACAAGCAAGGCCACAAGGCCATTCCTGAAGGACACTTCGAAGAAGAGCAGGGCCGTAAAGGCTTCTTTGGACAAGTGTCACATATTATTAAACCTGAACCCAGTACTCGTTGGACAGATATTCAAGGTCCGTTAAGACCACATCTTTATGATGTCGTTGAGATGGCAAAAAACCACGGTAAGTGGCAGCGAATGTTTTTTAATAGCAGTGTCGTCGTTTATAATCTTTGGCAGAAGCCTTCGACAACTTATGAGGCGACTCGAAATGCTGACGGGGACACGCTCTATTTCTGTCATAGTGGTTCCGGCCAAGTGATGACGGAATTTGGACTTTTAGAATTTACTAAAGGTAGCTACATCAATCTTCCGAAGTGCGCGACTCATACGATTGTGCCGAAAGAAGAGTGTCAATTCTTGGTGATTGAATCCAGAGCCAGTTTTTTTCGCGAACCCGATCGTGGAATGTTAGGAAAGAATGGATTTTATGATCCCGCTTCTTTTGGAAAGCCCGATCTTGATAAACTTCATGATTTTAAAAAGAAAAATAATTTAGAAATTTTAAAAGTTAATGTTCGTCGTTTTGATACGATCACGACATTTTCTTACTCAAGCTGCTACTTTGATACGGTTGGCTGGAAGGGTGACTTCTGGCCATTCACATTGCACATCAGTGATCTAATGCCAGTAGTAAGTGCTCGTGTTCACTTGCCACCTTCTGCGCACACAACATTCGTTGCTGATGGATTCGTTGTTTGCACTTTCTTACCAAGACCCTTAGAGACTGATACCGATGCATTGAAAGTTCCTTTTTATCATCAGAATATCGATTACGACGAAGTGCTTTTCTATCACGACGGAAATTTCTTTAGTCGCGATAATCTCCATGCGGGAATGATGACTCTTCATCCAGCAGGTTTTCCGCATGGGCCTCATCCGAAGGCGGTGAAATCTGTGCAGACGAAAACTCACACAGATGAAGTCGCGGTCATGATCGATACTTGGCAGACACTTCACACAGATCCGAACATCGATAAAGTGGAGCTCCCTGATTACTGGAAATCATGGATGACGAAGTAAAATGAATCTTGATCAGGCGATGAAGCTTGCGATCATAGAGGCGCTCAAAGGGGCGCCTTTTGTTTCTCCCAATCCCAAAGTTGGCTGTGTTATTTTATATTCCCATGGCGAGCTTCTATCTACGGGCTATCATAAAAAATTTGGTGAAGCTCATGCGGAAGTTGAAGCTTTAAAAGGGTTGAGTTCTGAACAGCTTAAAGGTGCGCACGTCATTGTGACTTTAGAGCCTTGTGCTCACGAAGGTAAAACTCCTTCTTGTGCAAAAACCTTGGCAAATCTTCCCATTAAAAAAGTGACTTTTGGATTAGTTGATCCCAATCCGCTGGTTGCTGGCCAAGGTGCTAAGATTCTAAAAGACGCCGGTATTGAAGTGGAAGAATACCAAGGGATCTTGAAGACTGATCTGGAAGAAACTTGCGAAGAGTTTCTTTGGAACTTTAGGCAGAAGAAAGTTTTCGTTGCGATGAAAGTTGCTCAAAGTTTGGATGGGAAGATTGCTCTGGCAAATGGCGAAAGTAAATGGATAACAGGTCCCGAATCCAGACAAAAGGTTCACGAGTTAAGGGCGCAGTATGATGCGGTTCTTGTTGGGAAGAATACAGTTTTAGTTGATAATCCAAGTTTGGATGTTCGCCACCCACACATTCAAAAAGAAAACAAAGTTGTCATTCTTGATCGAAGTGGCGAAGTTTTGAAGAAGAAGGATCAATTGAAGGTTTTCAGTGTTCACAAGCCAGAAAATATAATCGTACTTTCGTCGCAGGATTTAAATTCTGTATTGGATGAACTTTATAAACGGGGAATACGAAGTCTGATGGTTGAAGGCGGAGGCCAAGTCTATTCAA
>JANPPO010000036.1:0-10141 GCA_031428555.1 Bdellovibrionales bacterium
TCAGCGAGCCCACCATAAAAAGTGATTTTTCCATCAGTTAAAGTTTCAATTTTTCCACTTGGCAAATGGAGTGAGTAAACTTTGAAAGCTGCTTTGTTTTCGTGATTAGACGCAATGAAAGCGGTTTCACCTTCGTAAGAAAATTCAAAGATGTAGGACTTAAAGCCATCATAACCAAATAATTTTTTGGGCTGATTGGTGTTCAAATCAAATGCATAAATTTGGTAGTTTTCATCGCCGTTATTATCTAAAGAAATATAATAATTTCGTTCAGCGCGGTCTCTCATTAGTCCACCGATTGCACGACCCGCATCATATCTGACAGTGAACTCTTTTGTTTCGTGGTTCAAAGTATAAAGCTTTGGATATTTGTCTTGCGGAAGGCTTAAAATCAGCAATGATTCTTTCCCACCAGGGAGTGGTGTAATCGAGCCACGAGGTGTCAAAATCTTTTGGTATTCAGCGAAGGTTACGACATCTGTTGGCGTGCTTACTTCTTTAGAACCTGACTGACAACCTAAGTTAGCTGCCAATAAAGGCAAAATAAAAATTCCACAAAATAATTTGCGCGTACGACTCATGACAAGCTCCTGTGCGAAGTTTAGACTTTCGGAGCTGCCACCCTGTTACGATTTTGTTTAGTTGGCAATTAGATTCCGCCTGCGTTACTTAACTTTTCGTTATCGTGGTCTGCTTCAGTTAATGAATTTGCTGAAGTCACATTCAGAATCGTTTCGATCGCAATCGGTATATTAATTGGTTTAGAGAGGTGCGCACTACATCCCATGGCGACGCATCTCTCTTTTTCTTCTTTCATGGCGTAGGCCGTAAGTGCGATGATTGGTTTTGTGTAACCAGAACTTCGCAACTCTTTTGTGGCTCCGTACCCGTCTAACACAGGCATTTGAATATCCATGATGATGACATCAAAGTTTCCAGCAAGGGCTTTATCGACTCCTTCGCGTCCATTACTAGCGACTTCAATCAGGGCTCCCCGGGCCGAGAAAAGATGATAAAAGAGCACTTGATTATCAGGTGAGTCGTCGACAACTAAAATCTTTAATCCTTGAAGCTTTGGAGTTGGCTTTGCGGGAATTACTTTCTTTTCTGGGAATGGCAAAACGATTGGAGCAATAATCGCAAGCCCATCATTTAATGAAATCGAGATGCAAAAGACAGATCCCACGCCAGCTTTTGATGACTCCAAAATCACACTACCACCCAACGCTTGGGCCAAGCGCCTTGATAAGACTAAGCCTAAGCCCGTTCCACCAAATTTTCTGGTGGTGCTATCATCACCTTGGGTGAAAGGTGCGAAAATTCTTTTTTGTTGATCAGGATTTAAGCCAGTTCCGGTGTCTCTGACTCGAATAAGTATCTGATTATCTTCAGCGTGATGATGCTCGACTGAAATATTCACTTCGATCTGGCCAGCTTGAGTGAACTTAACTGCATTACCTATGATATTAACTAAAATCTGGCGCAGCCTTGCCGGGTCCGATTTAATTTTCCGTGGCACATTTTCATCGTAACTGACTACAAGAGAAACCCCTTTAATCGCTGTCTTTTGTAAGAATAACGACAGGACGTCATCCATTAATTCTGTTAATGAGAGGTCAATTTGTTCAACCACCATTCCACCAGCTTCAATTTTTGATAGGTCTAAGATATCATCAATTAAGACTGTCAGAGCTTTTCCACTTCTCGAAATGATTTCTAAGTATTGGGCCGATACGTTCGGCGCTAAAGTTGTTTCGAGCATTAAATCTGCAAAGCCCACGATTGCACCAAGTGGAGTTCTGATTTCATGGGACATGTTCGCAAGGAAGGAAGTTTTTAAACTATTCGCAGACTCGGCAGCGTCTTTCGCGGCTTTTAATTTTTCCATTCGTTTAATAGGAGTCACATCAGTTAAAGTAATGACATGCCAAAAGCCCCCGCCTTCGTGTTGAAGGTGGCTGATACTCATACTTAGTTCTACAATACTTTGATCATCTTTCTTAAGCGAAACTGATAGACCACGGGTTTGGCGGCCGGGGCGCCTCATCTCGCGAATCGGAAACACTTTTCCGTTTTCTTGTTTTAGACAAAAGGCTTTATCAAATGGCATGAGGAGCGGATTCATACCAATTAATTTGTGAGCTTCAGGATTTGCCCTTGTTATTAAGCCTTCCGAATCGCAAACAATAATCGCTTCTGCCGCTTGATCCAATATTGAACGGGTTAAATTTTCTGAAACAATAAGAGCAGCATTCTGTTTCCGTTCAGTCAAATCGGTCACGACAATTGAAACACCACGAGTTCCATTGAAGTCTACCGCGCCCATAGAGACGTGAACATCAATTGGATTTCCATCGCAATCACAAAAAAAGAGTTCTTCTTTAGTTGGTTTTAAGAATGACTGGGTAAAAAGGGTCTTAAATTTTTCGGTGTCTCGCTTGGCGATAAATGACCAAATCTTTTCCCCACAAACAAAGTTTGCCGATTTCTTCAAGAGTTCTGCAAATTTATTATTACAGTAAATGATCGTTCCATCTTCAAGCACTGTAACGGCGCCTTCATTCATGGCTTCTACCATCACACGGTAAGCATGCTCTGCACTTTTTAAGGTAAAAACTTTTTCCCCGTCAGTTGTCTGAACTAAAAAAGCGTCGACTTCGCCGCACGAGATTGCACGCAAAGTTTCCCGAGCTTCATCCAGTTCAACTTGCAGGCTTCGATTCTTCGACTTTAAAAACGATTCAGCGGCAAGAGAAATAACATTTTTTCTAACAACTTTTTTAACAACCTTAGTTTTCATTTAACTTACCTCTTTTTAGACCGAGCGCTTTTAAGACTGGAGTTGCATCTGACATATCGCCAATAAACATTTGCTTAGGACCCGGTTGCCGCATAATTAAAGTCGGCACCGCAAAAACTTCGTTTTCTTTCGCGGTGTTCGGTTCTCTATATATATCGATGATTTTGAGTTGATAGTTGTCAGGAAAATGCGTTTCACAAATATCTTTAAGCACTTCTATTGCACGAATCGACTTAGGAGTGATCCCTGAAACAAATAGCTCAAGCTGAAGAGGTTGAGCTCTTAATTTCGTTTTTACGCGTCCTGCTTTTTCGAAAATACTAGAATCCTTCTTCGTATTTGCCATATTCTACCTAACGAAGCGGTCTTAAATTTAATCCCACAAGAACCCTTTCAGTGTTTGATAAATCACCAATGATTCGTTTAACGGGCGTTGGTAGTTTCTTTACCAGTGTTGGGGTTGCAATAATTTGGTCACCTTTTGCTAGTTGAGGACGTTGCAACAAATCGATGACTTCGATTGAATACACGCCTTCAAGATGCGACTCGCAAATATTTTTTAAATTATTAAAAGCTTGAATCGATTTCTCGGTTTGGCCTGCAACGTAAAGCCTGAGTTCCCACTGCTTTTTAGCGGGCTTTTTTGTAGCTTTCTTCTTCATTAGTTTCGCAACAGCCGTTTTACTTTTTTTGACTACTTTTGCTTTTCTCACTGGTGGCTACCTTTTGGTTGGATTGTACCCCGAGCCGCAGAATCAGAACGTCTCGCGGAACCAGTTAAGACTCCTTCCGGACTATTGTAAATATCAACAAGTTGAATACCATTTTTCGTCATAATGAATTCCCTAATTTTATTTGAGTGCGGCATCCCCCGAGATTTAAGAATACAAAGTGCGCGATTCTGTTCGTTATTGTTAGCGACTTCTCGGACAGAAATCCAAGTGTCAATAAGGGAAGAAACGCCGCCATCAGTTTCTACAACACCATGGTGTGCAGTATTTAAGCTCGTAAAAACGGCCGTGATTTCTTTTGATTTTAGAATATCAATTAAGCGCATCATCATCGCTCTGATTTCGTTGAAACTACCAACGCTAGCCATATTTGAAATCGGATCAACAACTATGCAGCTTGGGTTGAAAAGCTCAATCGCTTTTGACATTTGCAAAAGATGCATCTCAATTCCATAAAACGAAGGCCTTGTCGCAATGACTTTGAGCATGCCTTTTTTCTCCCATTTTGAGAGATTTATACCGATTGATTCCATATTTCGGAAAAGTTGATCCTGAGATTCCTCAAAACAAAAGTACAAAGTCTTATCGCCACGCTTACAAGCAGCTTCGGCAAAACTGGCACTGAGGCTTGTTTTACCAGTACCAGCTAAACCTGAAATCAGAATTGAACTACCTTTGAAGTAGCCTTGGTGATCTAACATCACATCTAAATCCGGAACTCCTGTCGAGATTCTATCTCTTGATGCCGTATGATCTAAAGTTAAAGCAGAAACTGGAATCACTGATAATCCCGTATGATCAATCAAGAATGGATACTCATCTGTGCCGTGAACTGATCCACGGTATTTAATAATTCGAACTCTGCGAGTGGAAATTTCCTGTTTGACTCGGTTATCTAAGAATATCACACAGTCTGAAACGTACTCTTCTAAACTTTGGCGGGTTAATGAACCCTCACCTTTTTCACCGGTAATGATAGCCGTGACACCTTTCACTTTGAGCCAGCGAAAAAGTCTTCGTAGTTCAGATCTTAAAACGGCTTGATCATTCAGGCCGGAAAAAAGGGTTTCGATCGTATCAAGCACCACTCGCTTAGCACCTATTTCATCAATCGCCTGTTCTAGGCGAACAAACAAACCTTCAAGATCGTACTCGCCGGTTTCCTCGATTTCGGATCTTTCAACGCGGATGCAGTCGATGCGCAATGCATCTTTTTTGATAAGTTCAGTCAGACCGTAATTTAACGGAGAGAAATTTAAAATTAAGTCAGCTTCACTTTCCTCGAATGAAAAGAAAACTCCAGGTTCGCCGAAATCTCGGGCGCCCCTCACTAAAAATTCCATTGCTAATAAAGTTTTTCCGCAACCTGCGCCACCGCAGACAAGTGTTGGTCTTCCTTTTGGCAAGCCTCCACTCAAGATGTGATCTAATCCTTGAATCCCTGTGGGTACTTTGGGAATAGCGATTTTACGATACTGAGGTTTTGAAAGAGTCTGCATAGTTCTTTTCGTTGTCATGTTTAAACACCTTCCCGAAAATCATTTGAAGCCAAAAGGATCAGCTTCAAGCGTAGACCTTTCGTGAGGTAAGTAAATCCGAAAACAAACCAGACTATTAAAATGTTTTTTAGATTAGTTAACGAAGCACATAGTCTGCAATCTACTTTGTCAGAAGCTTCCAACGATTGCTACGCACTTTAATTTCAACTTGTGAAACCAATTCACTTGGTTTTAGCTTAAGAGCCCTTGCTAGATGAAAGACCGTAGTGAGTGATGGTTGCCTGATTCCTCTTTCCATTAAAGAGATAAAGGTACGGTCAACCTGACTTGCTTTGGCCAACTCGGCTTGCGAGAGATTCTTTTCAAGTCTTAACTTTTGTAATGTAAATCCGAAGGCTGCTTCAAAACTCATGGGACCCATTATCGCGATCACAGCCCAGTTTGTCTAGTGCGTTGATGGTTGAAATAGCGAAGTCCTCTTTACAAATTTGTGACTCCATGGTTTCTTTGAAAATCAAACCGAGCCCGGAGCTTATGTATGATTTCAAAACTTCCCTTCAAACGTTTAATGCCAACTGGTATTGCTGGATTAGATGATATCCTGTTAGGTGGCGTTCGCGCTGGAAATGCAATTGTTCTTGAAGGCATGTCAGGCACTGGGCGCTCAACGATTGCGATGGAATTTCTTTATCGTGGCGCAATAAAATTTGATGAAGCTGGGTATTTTCTCGCTCTCAATTCTTCACGGGTCGGAATGTTAAGAGACGGAAATGAATTCGATTGGGACCTTCAAGATCTTGAAGATAAACAGATGCTTAACATCGTCCAGATGGATGCCAAAGCTTTCGCTGATGACATCTTAAATAATTTTGAGAAGCTGACAGCCCAACTTCACAAATTCAAAGTCAAGCGGCTCGCTGTTGATGGAATTTCTGCGATCAAACATCACATCGAAAAATCAGGTGAGATGACTTATATAGATGCTTTGCTAAAGCTCTATCGATTATTACAGTCTTTAGGTATCACAAGTATTTTCACAACAGATCTTCTTCGCACAAGTCCGATCGGCGAATCTGGAGCCTGCGAAGAGCAGTTCATTGCAGACACGATCATTTCCGTCGGCAATCAAGCTCGTGGAAAAAGTGTTCACCGCTTTATTGAGATTGTAAAATCCAGAGGTCAGGATTTTTTCTCGGGCCGTCATACATTAAAAATAATTAATGGAATTGGGATACAAGTATTTCCGCGAGCTTCAGTTCGCCTCGGCGATTTTAATCCTCAAGATTTTCAGCCGACTTCGACTGTAAAGTTATCAGTTGGTAATCCAACACTAGATGAGATGTTGGGCGGTGGCGTTTACATGGGTTCCATTACCCTCGTTACCGGAATTTCAGGAACAGGGAAAACCATTGCGGGTATGCAATTCTTAATGGAAGGCGCACGCATTGGCCAAAAAGGACTCCTCATTTCCCTTGATGAACATCCACAGCAGATTCGCAGAAATGCAGAATCTCTTGGAATAGATCTCGAAGGTGAAGAAAAAAAGGGAAATATCATCCTCGCCTATGACGGGCCCCTTGAACTTAATTTAGATGCTCACATCAAGACGATCAAAGATTTGGTTGAAACACATAAAGTGAATCGTGTTGTGATCGATTCATTGGCATCTTATGAACTTGTTCATCCTCAAGAAGCACGGGAATTTATTTTTTCTTTAACTGCTTACTTAAAGAAACATCTGATTGCTTCATTCTTCAGTTACGAATCACCTGAATTATTAGGTGTATCGCAAATTAGTAAAGACATTAAAGCATCAGCGATCGTCGATAATATCGTTTTGTTAAGTTACGTTGAAATCTCGACTCTTTTAAGACGCGCGATCACGGTACCCAAATCCCGAGGTTGCAAGCCTGCCCAAAGAACAAAAGAATATTTGATTCAACAGGGCGGCATCACAATCTTGGATGATAGTACCATTCTTGATGTCCCATTCGTTCCGCAATTACCGTTATCAAGCTACTATGGCGTGTTAGCAAGGTCACCGACACGTACAAGTCCCGTCATTGACGAAACTCTTGTATCGGGCCGAGATCTTCCTCACTCGAATATGCCTAAGCCGGTTGTGAAACGAAAAAAGCGTAGGGGTTAGCAGGGCTTAAGAATAGTATAGTTGGGAAAATGGATCCTCATTCCATTCTTCTTCTATTGCTTTGTTCAGGACTTGGGCTTTAAAATAGCTTCATACTCCTGAGTCGAGGGTTTTAGATGCTTTGGAAACAAAAAATATTTTGTGAAAAACTTCCGTTCACTGTCGACGTTGAAGAACTGCGCGATTATTTTCTGACCAATATTATCGATACCCTTCCTGCCGTCTGGCAAGGTACTTACGATCCCATTAAGAAAATTTATATGACGACAGCCATGCTTTCAGACGAAAGTGTTTCAAAAAAATGGGGTGGTTGGAGTTTACAAAGTTTTGATGGGGAATACACCAGCGCTTGGGAACCTGGTCATTGGCGAATTCCTCAAAACAATTGCGAAGTCAAAGTTCCGATCAAAAAACTCGATACAGAACAAACGAATCCAACTCAAATTTGCAAAGGTCCTTTTTATGATTTGATTGATCAAGTATCGAAACTTGGATTTTGCCCGCACCGTTCACGCATTACTTGCGTTCCGAAGAAAACAGCTCTGGATTGGCATGTCGATACGTCTTCTCCAGAGATTTATGCAACACGAATTCACATCCCCTTGATAACGAATGATCAATGTTATTTCGAAAGCGAAACTGAACGTTTTAAAATGGTGGCTGATGGAAGCGTCTACATTTTGAACAACAATCACATGCACCGGTTTGTGAATGACAGTGATTCGCATCGGTTCCACGTGATTATCAATACCTTCGATACCAAAGGCATGAGTCAGAATCTTCAATACCCCAAAAAGCCCGCTAGTTCTGCGTAGGCTTTCTTAGGAATCATGTTTTAAGTTCGGCGCACGCTCTCCTTTTTTTAAGGCCACTGACTAATCGATTTACAGGTTTTCCGGGCGGAAGTGGCCCTCGTTCCTTTTAAAGCTGATCCCAATCTTGCTACTCAATCCTATGACTTAACTCATTGGAGGACTCTGTGAAGCTACTTTCTTTTGGACTTATGTTTGCGATCTTAACGGGATCTTTATTCGCTCAAGCTAATAGCTACACGGCAATTGCTGATGTTTGCTTTAATGACGTGAGCTTCAAGAATGAACCCATTATTGGCCGCGTAACCATTCATCAATCTTACGCGTCTGTAGGTTACTATTCTTTAAAAGGCGAAGGCTTGGGAAGCGACCGCGCGGCTCACATTACTCCGATTATTACGAACAAGAGCATTAAGTTAGTTAACATCACTCTTCATGATGGTCGCGATGGCTGGCTTGATAACATGACAATCGAAGTGACAAAGAAAACTGTGAGCATCACCCAAAAAGGTGACAAAATAGTTTTACGGGCAATTGTGGCCTGCCCTCCGGTTCAAAACCGAAGATAATTTTTTGAAGCCCGGGATCAATGAGAGTGGCCTGAATGACCACCAATAGTGAAGTTCGCTTGAAAGTAAAATACTTTTTCAGTCGAGTCGTTATTCACGCTCTTCGCGCCACCCGTTCGTTCGTTATACTCAAATTTAAACGATGAAGTTTCTGACGGCAGATAAATTAAAGCGAGCGAATTTCTTTTCCAAATATCATCTGGCAAATCAACTGGATCAAAAGAGTTTTTTACCTCAAGATTATCAAAGCGATATAAACCCGCCCAGTGGTCAGCAAAATAATACTGAACCCAAGTTGCGATGCCCGATGATTTTTCATCAGCCACTGCGTCCTGAGCTTGCATTCTTTGCAGATACTCAAATGCCCAAAGGACTGAGTTGTGGTGGCTGTTTTGTTCGGGGCTCCATTCCAAAGCGAGGTCTGCGCTGGTTAACTGTGTTTCTTCCTTAAAAGTATTGTTCCCGGCCGCGTACGATGCACTTGCCTGAAAAGCTAATTTTTCAGAAAGTTGAAAAGAGTTATTCCAATTTACAAGACCAACGCCGTCGCCAGGAGATGGTGATTTAAATTCTTCATTCTCACCGTCACCTCTTAGATACTGAAAAGTGATTTCATTTTTCCAAGCAGCTGGAACATTCACGGCTGCGGAAACTCCAGCGTCATTTAAGCCTTCGTCGCCAAGCAAATACTGATTTGCAAGTGGGGCTTGAATAAATGGGAACGCGTGAGTGTGTAACAAGTTATGCTTTCCCATCGCGGCTTTAAATTTTCCAACTCTTAAGGTGACACCGGAAATGGCACTTGATTCCCCGTAGGCGATCTCGGGCTCGATATTCCAGGTTTCTTCAACGGTTGTTCCATCGGACTCAAGCTCTGGGTGCAAAGCCAATACAACATTGAGTCTGGTAAATGCATCAACGTCAGAAAGAAACTGAACTTCAATTTCACGAACGTTAAATCCGTTAGGCTCTTTATCAAAATTTGCGAGAGCGGGATCCTCATCTTCTTTGTGGAAATTTGAATCCTGAAAAAGAAAAAGTGCATTCGCACTGACTCTTGGAACTAGTGATGGGGCTGTTTCGTCTGCTAAGACAGTTGTCGAAATTAAAAGAGAACTTAATAAAGTAAAGAGGTTCATGATTTTGGATCCCTTTAGGAAGAAAAGTAGAAGTATTCAAGTTCATCTTAAAAATAGATAAATTTAAAATACGATAAATATTAAATGGGAATTTTAAAAAATATTAAACGAAATTTTTCGGTGGTTTTCTGAGAGGCTCGAGAGAAGGGCCACTAAAGTCATTTTCGATCGTTGAAATAACATCGAAGACGATTTGAAAGCTTGGTTCAAACGACTCGGCGATTGTGATTGGAAATAAAGAATAAGAAAAGACTGATTTCCCGGCGTGGCAGGTTTCACTTTTTTGAGGCTGTGAAGAAGTTGAAGTCTCAGCTAAACTAGCTTCTTCCTGACTATGCCGAGAGTCATGCAGGAAACTCGTATGGATGTGCCAGATTTCATGACAATCTTCATAAGCCATATCTTGCGAATGCGGAATAAGATGCTTGAGCATCAAAACACC
>JANPPO010000037.1:0-1700 GCA_031428555.1 Bdellovibrionales bacterium
ATTTTCTATTTCGGGTGGAAAATTCATATCGTTTATTCGGATATAAAGTGAGGTCAAGGCCTCGCCTTTTTCTAAAGCGTTATAAAGTTTTGAGATCGGTATTTCTGTTAACCAGGAAACTTTCGTGTCTTCTTCGCGTAAAAGACTGAGTTTTCCATACTTCAGTTTATAATCGAATTTAATGGCTTCACCTGAGTGGTTGTAAACTAAAAGCCGCCAATGCCTTGGTTCTGCGAAGTAGTCATCCGTCAGATGTTCCATCGAGTTAAGCTCTCTCAGCAAATCCGACTTACAGAATTGAAGAATTTTTTCTGTTTGCCAGGATTCCAGGGGCTGAAACTGTTTTGCAATTTCTGACGTATGTGTCGGCAAAGCATGGGCTTGATAATCATAATCGACATTTTGTTCGCCAATGGGCTTAATCCAGGACAATGCGGTCGATCTCAATGCATTCCCATTTTTCAGCTCGATAGAAACTGAAGGATTCATTCGCATAACTTTGATTTCAGGAACAGCCTGTTCGATTTCTTTTTGAAACTGAGCATACGTAATCGGGAAAAATGCGCGGTTATACCAAGACCAACTTTCCATAGAAAACTGGCATGAACTTGGAACTAAAATTTTAGGCTTCAAAATTTTTAATTGCGCGATCCATTCTTCTGGCAAATGCTCTGCAGCTGGCTCTGCGTTTCTTGGAGCCAAGACTTCGATTTCACTCATCGTTTGAAAAGGCCACAAAATCATATCCCACTTTGCAGTCTTCGATAGCAAGTGAAGTGTGTCGTCGTCTATCCAGGAATCAACCACATTTAAAAGATTATAATCTCCTGCTTTAATATGAAAAATTGAATCGACGTCTGCGTCCAAAGCTCGCAGTGGGGTAATTTCAATAGAACCGATCTGGATTGGAGAGTTAAGTTTCAGGGAATGCACATGAGCAAAGCCTAATTCCTTAAGCATGCTAAAAAGTTCTTCGTGTAAGCAGTAAACGTAGATGGGAGTATTTTTATCCAATAGATTTAAACTAACAAAAGAGCAGTGATCATCGTGATAATGCGAAATGAAGACGGCGTCTGGTTGTAACTTCTTAATTTGCTCGTGATCGAACTCGACCATGGGATAGGCATAACAATTTTCACTAAAAGGATTTTCGAATATCGGATCAATTAAAATATTTTTACCTGCGAAGTCGACGACATATCCCGCATGTAGAATTCGGGACAATATGAGCGTCCGAGAATTTGAACTTTCCATGAATCCCAAATAGCAAGGATTCCTCTGGTTTGACAAGATCTATAAAAAGGCTACCCTTGACGTTGTTCAAAGCGAGTGTTGAGATTAAGATGAGTTCCATCTTCCGAGTACAGAAATTTTCGTCGACGATATCATACTCCTTAGAAGCTTCGAAAGAGAGTCCCATGTCGGTTAACCCCAAAAAAGAGCAATTAGATCTCAATATTTCTAAAGACAAAGATTCCGAGAATTTAATTCTCCATAGCAAACTTCTGCTCGAGATTACAAAAAGTGAGTCAATTGACCAAGGAGACGTAAAAGAAGCGGTAAAGAAACTATCAGAAGCAGCCGCAGTTGGTCTAGGTATCGAGCGCGTCAGTGTCTGGCTTTACAACGAAGATCAAAGTGCCATTGTCTGCATAGACCTTTTCGAAACGAGCACTCAGCGGCACGCAAGCGGTCTTACC
>JANPPO010000038.1:0-2796 GCA_031428555.1 Bdellovibrionales bacterium
ACTCTTCTTTAAAGAAACAGTTCAACAGTATAAGAAGTTAATTACTCAGTTTAATCCCATATTTGAAACTTCAATTACAATTGCCAAGACAAAAACTCAGGCTGGCGTTTTGGGCGCAGCTTACTTGCCTTGGCAAAAATAAAAGCTATTCTTCTCTAGCTGTTGCGACAGCATTCTTACTTAAGTCTTTGGCTTCAGCTGGTAAGAAGATTCTGTAACCTTTTGGAATTGAATAATTTCTTTTATAGCTTCTGTCTAATTCAGGGTTGAACATTAAGACTTGCTCATTTGTTAGCCCAATAGAAGATGCAAGCTGCATAGGTCGGTAGCTTTTCTTTAATTTTAAAGTCTCGTAAGCTAATGCCGGCTCGTACATGTGATCTGTCCACAAAATATCTTTATACATCTGCGCGTGTAATGCCGCTAAGAAACAAGTAAAGAAATTTGCAGAGGCAAAATCAAAATTCTTTGACCGGTAACTTCGAACAATTTTTGCGATATCACGAGTCCCAATTTTCTGCATGGCACGTCTTACGCCACCCGGTCCGTGATTATACGCAGTCAAAGCTAATCCCCAATTTTTATGAAGGATCATGTGATTTTCTTTTAAAAGTTTTGCCGCAGCTTCTGTTGCCTTCCAAGGATTTCTTCGCTCATCAATTTGATCGTTAACCATCATGAACTGACGACCAATGCCCGGCATGAATTGCCAAATTCCCGCAGCGCCAACTTTACTTGTTGCGCCAATCACGAAACTTGATTCAACAAACGGAAGTCTTGTCAATTCTGGAGGCAAACCTTTTGCTTTGAAGATTGTTTCCATTCCATCAATATATCTTCCGCTGATAGTTAAACCATTTTCAAAAAAGTCTTTCTGGCCTGTTTGAACTCTTAAGTTTTGTGAAGCGGTTAAGATATTTCTTTTTTGATTCCCTTTAATATCTTCAAACTGCGCAAGCCAGTTGAGCTCTTCTTGATCCATGTTTTCTTGCTTCTTGCGCGCCATCTTTTGAAGTTTAGAGCGGATATCGGCTACTCGCTTTGATACAGCTTTTTGAGCTTTCACCGTGTTAAGCCAAGAAGCTCTTGCCGGCTGAGCCATGATCTCCGAAATGTCGATTACGTCATAAATAATGTGTGGGTGAAGTGCATCGTGAATAACCTTTTTTTCAGAATTGAACTCTGTATAAATTCTGAACCAAAATTTTGTTTGATTGAAAATCAACGAAGGGATTTCAAATTCAGGAGAAATGCGATTTTGAAAGTCTGATAGAATCTTATCAACTGTTTCATCCGTAATTTCTGGGGCTTTTTCAGCTGCTATATTTAGAATTTCAAAATTAATATCAAGCGAACCTTCAACGGCTGCACTTGGCGCCCAAAACGGAGAACTCTTGTCTTCTTGTTGCATTTTTTCTTCTGCTAACGGAAGCGATTCTATTGCTTTAGCCTCGATAGCGGCCTTCACAGCCTCTGCTTCAATCTCAGCAGCAGACTGTATGCTTTGAGTTTGGCTTGAGGATGGCGACTGAATCAGCGCCATTGCAATGGCTCCAGAGGCAAAGCTCAAGATACAGCTTAGGATCAACTGTTTTTTCAGAATAATTTCGATTTTTTTCAGCATTTTAAACTTACTCCCACAAAGAATCTGTCACCGTATTCCTTCGCAAGTTCTTGGCCGGGTTTATAAGCGCTATAAGGCTTTAGGCAGGGGTCTGACTGAACAAATTTCCAGCTCGTGACAAATCTGAGTTTTCGAGGATCCAACACGCATTCATTTTGTTTAACTTTTTGACATGGCGAGGTCGCTTCAATTCGAAACGAATTTCGGCTTGGAAATAAGACTAGACTTGATTCTGCAGTTTTGATTGCCGAGTTGTTTATGACGGGGGATACAAACCATGAATTTAAAACTACTATTAATCGCAATGAGCTTTCTTTTTCTCGCTTCATGCAAACAACCTGCGCGAACAATTGTTGTCGCTGGTGATAGCTGGGCTGCGTTTACTTGCTTTTATAAAAGTTTGGATAAAGCCTTAAATAAAGTTGGAGTCATGGATGTTGCCTCTAGTTCGACTTGCGCCGTTACGACACGCTTTGGAATCCGCGCTGAAAATTGGCTGACCTCTACCCATCACAAGGCGACTCTTGAGGCTTTGAAAGACAAATCAGTTAAAGCACTTTACTTAAGCTTGGGCGGGAATGATATTTTGAATTATTGGAACAAGAAAATGAATTCCGCAGAGGAGCAGGTCGTATTCGATGTTGTGACAGCCGATATCGAAGCTGCAATCAATGAGTACCGAAACTTGCGACCTGATATCAAAATACTACTTTCAGGTTATGACTATCCCCGCTTCATCGCTGATCATCCAATCAAAGAATATGTTGAAGCTTTTGAGGCAATGGGAAGCCCAACTCCGTATGAATTAAATACGGCTGTACTCAGATTCTCTGATCGAGTTGCAAAGTTGGCTGATCAAAAAAGTGTTTTCTATATTCATCACTACGGGCTCATGCATTTCTATCTGGGCAATCCTGAGATGGCATTAGAACCTTTCGAGACTTTGTCTCCAGAGATGATTTCAGCACCACAAGCGACGGCTCAATACGGAGGCGACCCAAATTTACAAACAGCGAAGGCCGCAATGTTCACGATCAAAAACAACGCCGAAACAATAACCGACGCCTTCCACCTGAACCGCTTCGGCTACGAAAAATTAGCTGAGCATAGCGTGCACCACTACTTGCAAGATTGGTTCAAAGCGAAGGAATAGATTCGTGCGCCGAGCCCGC
>JANPPO010000039.1:0-1596 GCA_031428555.1 Bdellovibrionales bacterium
CAAATCAAAACCGCTGGTTTCAATCAGCATATCGCTCGAAAAACGAGCTTCGTGAATTTCCGAGTTAGTTCTTTCACCACCAAAAAATGGATCAGAGCTTTTACTCATCGCATAGGAAGCTTTGAGTTCTGCCTCAAATGCGAGCGTTGGTAAAAGCCCGTAGCGAATACCAATCGGAATATCCATTGAAAGATAAGAATTGCTAGAGGGCAACCCCCCCGCTTTCGAATTTGAATCAAAATTTTCGGTTGAGTAATAGAGATCGCTCGAAACATAGGTCAGTAGGCCAATGGCATCATAGCGCTTTGGACCATATATCTTGGCTTCAACGGAAAGATGGAATAAAAATAATAAGACGCTGGCAAAGAATGATCGAAAGTTCATCTCTAGATCATAACAAACCCTTGGAAAGGGTCAAAAATTGAATAACGAAAAATCACCTCAAATCATTTTATTTTTGACTGTTTTTCTATATCTAGTTGGCTTTGGTATTTTAATCCCCTTAACTCCCCACCTTAGCCGAGACCTTGGTGCTACCTCGACTCAAGCCGGGCTCTTGATGGCGACTTATTCTGTCATGCAATTTCTTTTTTCTCCACTTTGGGGCCGGCTCAGCGACCGGATCGGAAGAAAGAAAATTCTTCTGATTTGTCTATTAGGCGAAGCTGCATCTTATATTTTCTTTGCGTATGCTCGCTCTCTTGAAACTTTATTTATTGCCCGTGCATTAACTGGATTTTTTGGCGCTAGTCTTTCAACAGCAAGTGCCGCAATGGCCGATATCACTGGCGAAAAAGATCGCTCAAAAGGAATGGCCTTAATTGGAGCAGCCTTTGGCTTAGGATTTGTTGTAGGACCTGCACTGGGCGGTGGCCTTGCTGTTTTATCTGAAAGTGTTCCTGAGAGTATTTTATCCGGTCCTTTTAGCAGAACAACTTTTGTTTCGTTGAGCGTCTCGGTCTTATTTTTCCTGACGTTTCTTTTTGCCGTTAAAAAATTGCCAGAAACTTTAACTCTTGAAAATAGAAATAAAGAAAAAAAAGGTCGTTGGTTCATTCTTTTTAGCAAACTTCAAAAGCCGGCATTAGCTCCGATCATGATTACATTCTTTTTACTGACGTTCTCAATGGCCAGTATGGAAGCGACACTTGTGTATTTTATGGCGGATCGTTTTGCTTGGACATTAACTGAAACTAGTTTTGGTTTTGCTTATATCGGAATTATTCTTGTATTTACTCAAGGCTTTCTTGTGAGAAAGCTTTTACCAAAATTGGGTGAAAGAAAAATCTTACTTTATTCGATTCCCATTTTCCTTGTTGGAATGGCAATCATCGCACCTGCCAATAGTGTTTTTATTGTGGCAATTTCTATGACTTTAATTGCTTTAGGAATTGGTCAAAGTAATCCATCTTTGTCAGGAGCCACGAGTCTACTTGCCGAACCCGGAGAACAAGGCGCTACCTTGGGAGCTAATCAAAGTTTAGCTTCTCTTGGTCGAATTCTGGGCCCCGCAATTGGTGGTTATCTTTATTCGATTCAACCGGGTTATCCATTTTGGTTTTCAACTGCCTTAGCCGCACTTGCTTGGATCTTGAT
>JANPPO010000040.1:0-3893 GCA_031428555.1 Bdellovibrionales bacterium
AGAAAGGGCTTTCATCACACCGACTTCAACTTCGCCACGAAATTTTGTTCTTCGAGCAAGCTTTAATGATCTTTCAACTCCGTAATCATTTACATGACGACGAAGGTGCTCTAAACCCCAATGACCACGGATTCGACCGATGTCAATTGGAGTTGGCTCAACGATTCGACGATGTCTAACTGAAACCGAACCATCACCATAATCGTAGTCCGGGGTATTACAGTGCTTTACACCTTTTTTACTGATCGAGTTTTCTCTTGTTACGATCCAGCTGTTTTGTGGACTCTTACAAGCCCAAGCTTTTGTGCGGCCAACAAACTTGCCGCCGTGTTCGTGGATCGTTGTCTCAAAATACTTACAGATATTTTCCGTACTTGATTCCGCGTTGTGACCACTTGTCTGCCAGCTCTCTGCTAAAACTTTTAAGTGGCCTCTGTAGTGACTTGAAGACCAAGATTTTTCGCTACACATTTTGCCATCAAGTCCCGCTTCAAAAGCAGCTGCTTGAGCGCCCATATTTTTATCATCACTCACCCAGCGACAGAAATCCGCACCGATGAGGCCACCAACTAAGACACCTAGGAAAGTGACAGGATCACTTGCTCCGGCGTTTTTAACGATGACACCTGCTGCGGTACCACCCGCAACAGCACAAAAGAATTCGCTGATTTTAAAAGGCTTTTTATCATGGCGATCGTAACGATCGGGTCTTTCACCGCCGTCAGCGAAGGCCGAACTTGTAACCATTGAAACTGCTAAAATTGATAGGACCAATTTTTTCATAGAAATCTCCTGTGTATATAACTCAAGTATTCAAATAGCAGGAACAGGGCCACTAAAACTGACGTCATAACGCAGATTTAGCCCTGAATTACGTCTATAATCTAAACACCGCGCAAATTTCGGTAAGCACCCCATGCTTTCCCGAACTCTCCAAAATCCATTGGCATAAACCGTGAACCCTAGTTTCCCATAGAAGCAGGTGTGCTATGAGTGTCGTTTTATTTGTTTTTACCATTTTAATTTCGTTCAACTCTTGGTCAGCGAGTGCCAAACGAAGTCCAACTCCTAACTACATGCCTTCAGGCGTTTGTAGCTTTAAATCAAAATCTTTCGAGCTTCCGACTACGGATGTTCGCGTTTATCATGTGGAAGTTGTGACAAGTCGACGTGGAACCGGTTGCTTAAAGGGCCAAACTCATGGTTTCTGGAACAAGTGTGATATCAGAGACAAAGAATCAGACGAAGGCAGTGATCCTAGCATTGATGTAATCATCAAATTCAGAGACAACCAAAGGCTCAAAAATATAGGAAACATGATTATCCCCATGTCCGAAATTATTGAACTCGGCTGGATTACTGACCGCAAAGGAAATCCTAAAGCAATTACAGAAACAACAAAGCGTGAGAACATTGAAATCCACGGCTCAAATTTTCACATTGTCTCAAAACGAAACATCAAGAATTTAGCTGAAGATAAGATGAATATCGAAGTTCTTTTTTATAAGCCAGGTGACGCAGAAAAAAACCTTAAAGCAAAGCTGCTTTACCAAGTTCGCTGTGAAGTTGAAATCACAAACAAAAGTTATTAATCATTATTTCTGATGGCCCACAGATCTCATCGTGGGCATCCTTGTGCGATTCGCAGATTTAGCAGCTGCGAGTGCCACGTCTTCCGCATGAGCCGCAATCGAGGCTTTAGCATAACTCGTTAAAGTGACGACTGCTAGAATCGGCAAATCCGCATGGGCTTCTCTGATAAAGAATGAAAGCCATCTGTCACTCCATTTTTTGGAATGAAGCTTCTTAAAAGTTAAATAGATCTGTTTGAAATCTTCTTTGCCATCAAACGGAATTTTTTTGCCATTGAAAATCAATTTCTTAGAATAAACTTCCGAGAGATCAAGCGAAGTCATCTTAGATCTTTCTTTGATCGTAATGATCGAGCCTTCCGCCATCACATCAGGCAAAGACCTTTTTAGAAGTCCCTCTTTTTTAAGGAACTTTAAAACTTCTCTTCTTTCCGCTTCCTGGGGAAAAAGATTTTCAGCTAGCTCTTGAAAGTTTTTAGATTTCGCAGTCTGCATCGCAAACCGAGCGACATATTGAACGCTATTATCTTCCTGACTGAAAGCCAGGTTACCACTCAGCAAAACTATGAATAGGATGATGCGCATTCTTAAAAAACCCTTTGAAAGATAACTCTCTCTTATCGGTTTTTTTAGAGCTCGAATTAAGACTTTCTCTTTTTGAGACGAGATTTAATTATCGAACCAATTCGACTCACAAATGAGTTCATATCCGGATGCTTCATGGCCAAACTTGCTGCTAAGAATGTAAGCACACCAGTGCCGCCAGCCACAACTAGCATGATCAGCCAGCCCACTAAGTTATCTTCTACAGGCAATTTTGAAAGAATAAATCGACACACATAAATCATCACAGCCGCTGCAGCAATTGTTTTCAAAAACTTAATTAAGAATGTTTTCCAAGGAAACGCGGTAATGAAATAATTAAAACAACCTAAGAGCAAAAGTATATTCACACTCGCACTGACGAATGAAGAAAAGTTCAATCCCTGGAGTCCATATGCTTCCATCAGTCGCGGTGCGATCACAATATGAACCGCTAAAGATACGCCAGAACAAACCGCGGGAAACCAAGTGTTCTTCACCGCAAAATAAGCCGGTGCCAAAACTCGAATCGCGCTGACCGGAATCAGTGTTAAAGAATAAACCTGCAGCACCGAAGCAACTGCTATAGAATCAGTGCTGGTGAATAGTCCCCGCTCAAAAAGTATTTTCACAATAGGTAACGCTAAAACATAAAGTCCGACCGCAGCCATCGCACCTACGAATAAATTAAATGAAAGATATCGTTCACTGACCTCTGCCGTTTTGGCTTTGTCACCGCGAAGCCAGTACTCTGCCAAAGCCGGAAGAAGTGCCGTTCCAATGCTCACTGAAATTATAGACAAAGGAAGTTCCAGCAGGCGATCGGCCCAATTAATATAAGAAATCGCACCCTGCCCGAGTGAACTTGCGAAATGCGTATTAATCAGCAAAGTAATTTGCATCAATCCCAGGCCCAAAAGCCCCGGCAGCATGTTTTTTAAAACTCTCAAAACATCAGGGTTCTGCGGATTCCATTGAAAACCCGGAGTCAGATTTCTTTTCCTTAAGGGATAAAGTAAAATCGCCATCTGCAAAAAGCCGCCAACTAAAACTCCGACTGCTAATGTATCACCCCGAACTGCCATCCATTCCGCAGGAATCACAGTCGAAACAATGAGTGCTACATTAAACAAAACCGGCGCAGCGGCCGGCCAACCAAATGACCCCACCGAATTTAAGATCGCCATGTAGTAAGCAAACAGACAGATAAAAAACAAAAACCCAAACATGATCTGAGCCAACCGAACAGTCAGGGCAAACGCTTCCACATTTTGAGTATAGGCTTCATCTAAAATAAGCCTTAAAACCGGTTCCGCAAAAACGATCCCCGCAACAGTCAGAACCGACAGCACGACAATTAAAAGCAGGTGCATGGAATCAGCCAGCGACTTCGCCTGCCGACCCCCCGTTTTTTCGTCGCTAATTTGCGCTTGGATTAAAACTGGCTGAAGGCTTACGGACAAAGAACCCTCGCCTAAAAGTCGTCTAAATAAATTGGGAAGTTTGAAAGCCACCAACCAGGCGTCGGTCACGGTTCGGTCAAAAAAAGCGGCTAAGGCCATCTCGCGGACAAGGCCCAAGATGCGACTGGAAAAAGTTCCCGCTGCCATCATCAAAGCCTTCAGAAGAACTGAGCTTTTGCGGTTTTCCGCTGCTGGGGACGCCACCGTCTGATTCGAGGCCGAAGTTGAATGAGTCTCAGTTGGTGCCAAACTTCTC
>JANPPO010000041.1:0-5027 GCA_031428555.1 Bdellovibrionales bacterium
GCAAGGCGGAGTCGATCCAGAGGATTGGGAAAAGCAAAAAATATTTCAGGCGAAATTTCCCCAAAATGTTGGCTTATGTTTCGGACTTCATCCCTATTGGGTGGCCGCTCATAATGAAATTGAATTGGAAGAAGGTTTAGATCTTTTATCAAGACAGATTTCTCAAGCAGTTGCACTAGGAGAGACTGGTTTAGATTTGCGACCTCAATTTGAAAGTTCTTTTGATCTGCAAATGACGGCATTTGAATCTCAGCTTGAGCTTGCAACGATGGCGAAAAAACCCGTGGTTTTACATATTGTTCAGGCCTTCAATGAAGCGCTCAGAGTTTTTGATATGTGGAGAGTCCCCCCTCGCGGTGGGATGGTCCATTCGTTTAATGGAACGTGGGCAGAGGCCGAGCAGTTTATTAAAAGAGGCCTCAAAATTAGTGTTGGAGGTCCTCTGATCCGATCGAAAAACGAAAAGTTGCGACAGGCTGTGCGAGAAATTCCCATATCCGAGCTTTTAATTGAAACTGACCTTCCAGATCAGCCAGGTGATCGTTGGAAAGGGGAATTAAATCCTCCTGAAAGCTTATTAGGCGTAGCTGAAGAAATTGCCCGGTTAAAGAACTTGTCGCAAGCAGAAGTCTTGCAATTCACAGAACAAAACTTTAAAACTCTCTTTCAGGTAGAAATATAAATGCAAAATGAAAATATAAATCCAGTCGACGCTCAAAATTCAACACCAGCTCAGTTGGTCGAAAAGCCTTTTGAAATCAAAGAAGATAACTACGTTTTACATCGTCGATTTGATCGAATGGGTCGTCTCGTTGGTGATCAGGTGATGAATAAGTTATTTGGAACTCATGTCATGGTTATCGGATTAGGCGGAGTTGGTTCTTGGGCTGCTGAAAGTTTAGCTCGTAGTGGCGTCGGCAGACTTACGCTAGTTGATTTCGATGAGATCTGTATTACCAACGCTAATCGCCAGCTTCACACTCTACAGGGCTTAGTGGGTCAGAAAAAAGCGATCGTCATGGCAGAGCGAATGAAAAAAATTAATCCTCAATCGAAAGTAGAAGGGCTAAGTCTCTTTTATAATCAGGATAACAACGCCGAAATATTTTCTCGGAAGCCTGACTACGTAATTGATGCGATCGATAATTTAACGGCGAAATGCCACCTCATTGATTATTGCCGAAGAAATAATATCAAAATGATCACAAGCGCTGGTTCTGGTGCAAGGCTTGATCCTTCACGGGCCCGAGTTGTAGATCTTGCGGAAACAACAGTTGATCCGATGGCTCATCAGGTAAGAAAAATTTTACGTCAAAAGTATGATTTTCCTGCGGATAAGTTTTTTGGAATTCCTTGTGTTTTTTCCGACGAAGAGCCGATGCCTTCTGTTGAGTTAAAATACGACAAAGGCGAAGGCTTCAGATGTGTTTGTCCTCAGGGGCAAAACAACCTTCATTCTTGCGAACACCGCCCAGTTATATGGGGAAATGCCAGTTTTGTGACGGGGGCATTCGGCCTCAACATGGCTTCTTGGGTTGTGCGTGACATTATGAAACCAAAGGAAGCTCAGCCATGATTGGATATGCACTTTTAGTATTGGTGGCTTTGGTCACGGTCATTTTAGGTAGCATCGTAGTGGGTGTCGCAATTTGGGGTTGGGGTCAGGAAAAGAAGGCTCGATTAGCTGCAGTCGCCCAAGCGAATGTAAACAACGGACCTATCTCTTCAGAGATTGCTCCTCAAGTGAATGTGTCGCAAAAGTAGCGATAGTTTCGTTCTGAGATCTGCTTTCAGTATCGTGACTCAATTTGATTTTTCTTGCTCTTAAAGCGTTTTATTGATTTAAAAGAATCGCTTAAAACCCTTGGGAGAAATCATATGACTATTACAAATTTCATCGAACATCATTATCGTCACTTCAATGCCAGCGCACTCAAGATGGCGGCTCAAGGTTACAAAGCCCACATGGACAAAGGTGGCGAAATGCTTGTGACGATTGCCGGCGCGATGAGCACAGCAGAGCTTGGAATTTCTTTGGCAGAAATGATCCGTCAGGGAAAAATTCACGCGATCTCTTGTACAGGCGCAAATTTAGAAGAAGATATTTTCAACCTCGTTGCTCATGATCACTATGAACTCATTCCAAATTACCGAGATCTGACTCCAGCCGATGAACAAAAGCTTTTAGAGAAACATTTGAACCGCGTAACTGACACTTGTATTCCTGAAGGTGAAGCGATTCGCCGAATTGAAAAAGTCGTTTTGGAAGAGTGGCAAAAAGCTGAAAAAGATGGGAAGCGCTATTTCCCGCACGAATTCATGTACAAAATTTTGCTCTCAGGCAAATTGAAAGAGCACTACCAAATTGATCCAAAAAATTCTTGGATGTTAGCTGCTGCAGAAAAAAATCTTCCAATGGTTGTTCCGGGTTGGGAAGACTCAACGGTAGGAAATATTTTTGCTGGTCATATTATCAAAGGTGATCTTAAAAACGTTCACACAGTTCGAACTGGTATCGAATACATGACTTATTTTGCTGAATGGTACATGGCCGTAGCGCCTAAAAAGCCAGTTGGATTTTTCCAAATTGGTGGCGGTATCGCGGGTGATTTCCCAATTTGTGTTGTTCCAATGCTCGATCAAGATTTGCAATACGACAATGTTCCGTTATGGAGCTACTTCGCACAAATTTCCGATTCAACAACTTCTTATGGTTCGTACTCTGGCGCTATCCCAAATGAGAAGATCACTTGGGGTAAATTAGCGATGGAAACGCCGAAGTTTGTCGTAGAATCTGATGCTTCGATCGTGGCGCCACTTATTTTCGCTTACGTTTTAGGTCAGTAAGAATTTTTTGATATTTTGAAATGCAAAGTTTAGAATTTCGTCCAATTAATTTTGAATTACATTCTGAACTTTGCATCAAGTTTCGTGCAGATTCATTTTTATGTAGCTTCAACACTGAAAAACCATTTTGGGAAAAAGATGGTTTGGGTGGTGAACGCTATATTTCTTGGCTTAAAAATAAAATTTCAATGCGCTTCTCTGCTTTTCACATTTGGAAAGACAACAACATTGTCGGCCAACTTGAACTTGGTCAACGTAAACCAGCAGATGGTTTCGGTTACATTAATTTATACTATTTGATTCCGTCCGAAAGGGGACAGGGTCATTCGGCACACATCGAACGTTTTTCAATGGAATACCTTATGTCACTCGGTTTTAAAATTGCGAAGCTCGCGGTTTCGCCTACTAATCTTCGCGCAAAAAAGTTTTACGAGAAAAACGGCTGGATCGATCTAGGTCCTCGAGTTGCTCCAGTAGGACATGTTTCAGCCAATGAGTTCGTTGTCCATGAAATGGAAAAACAAATACTACCAGGCTAGCTTAAATCGCTACGACTTCTTTGATTTGTGGAAAAGCTTCTTTCATTCGAACTTCGATTCCATCTTTTAAAGTCGCCTGTGAACTTGGGCAACCAGCGCAGGCGCCCTTCATTTTTAAATAGACAACATCGTCTTCGAATTTTGCAAAAGTGATGTCGCCGCCATCTAAAGCAACCACCGGTCGGATTTCACGGTTTAATAAAGATTTTATTTCTTTAACTATTGGTGAATCATTTTCGTCTGACTCTGTATCGGGCATATTTTGAACTTCTACGACAACCGGTTCGCCACGATCGAGATGTTCTTGAATAAGGCCTGATAAAGGTTCTGCCAATACATTCCAATCAACCCAGTCTTGCTTCGTGATAGTTAAATAGTTGGGTCCAACAAATACGCTTTGAGTCCAAGGAAAACCAAAGATTTTAGAGGCAAGTGGTGATCGATCAGTATCTTGTGCGTTTGCACACTCAAAGCCCACAGTCGTCACTTCGAAAGGCAGATTGAATTTTAAAGTTGCTGGATTCGGAGTTGTTTCAAAGGATACTTTCATAAATTCACCATTTTCTTGAGTTTTCAGGGGTAACGCACCGTCACTGGTTATGTACCTGTCATGCTTTATAGGCTATTTTTCTGCTTTCTTAAAGGAGTAATTCATGACCCCACGTGTACGTGAAATTTTGAGCTGGTATGGATCTGATAACCCTGGAACTTTGGCGAATTTGGCTCGCCTTATGAATCATGGCAAACTTAAAGGGACTGGGAAAATGGTCATCTTGCCCGTTGATCAAGGGTTTGAGCACGGACCTGCTAGATCTTTTGCTAAAAATCCAGATGGCTATGATCCGAATTACCATGTGGAACTTGCGATTGAGTCAGGCTGTAACGCATATGCGGCTCCCTTGGGCTTCATCGAAGCTGTTGCTAGAAACTACGCTGGCGAAATTCCTCTAGTTTTAAAAGTAAATAATTCGGATACTTTATACGGAAACAAATCTCCGATTTCAGCACTTTCATCAAATGTTGATGATGCTCTTAGGTTGGGTTGTTCAGCTATTGGCTTTACAATTTATCCAGGGTCATCAGAGCGAAAAAACATGTATGAAGAAATTGCTCATGCTTCTCGTGAGGCTAAGAAAGCCGGCTTAGCAACAATCATTTGGGCTTATGCTCGTGGTGAACAAATCAGCAAAGATGGCGAAACCGCAATTGATGTGATCGCATATTCGGCACAGATTGCCTGCCAGTTAGGTGCGCATATCGTAAAAGTAAAACCACCTTCAGCGCATATCGAACAAGACGCTGCAAGAAAAGTTTATGAAGCTCAAGGCATTAAAGTAACTCAGATGTCTGATCGTATTCGTCACGTTGTACAAAGTTGCTTCAATGGTAAACGGATCGTGATCTTCTCGGGTGGCGATGTGAAAACAACTGAAGAACTCTTAAGCGAAGTAAAGCAGCTTGCCCAGGGCGGAGCATTCGGATCTATCATGGGCCGAAACGCATTCCAAAGACCTAAGAAGGAAGCAATCGCTTTACTTAATAACGTAATGGAATCATTCGCAGGTACGAACATCTAATTTCTTCAAGGATAAAAATGAGCGATCAGCACGATAATCCGATCAAGGCCGAAAAAAGAAAAAA
>JANPPO010000042.1:0-2118 GCA_031428555.1 Bdellovibrionales bacterium
TCATGACTTGAAATCCGGCTTTTTGACATGTTTGCGCCACCTTTGCTTTATGATCAGGAGAACACCAAACTAAAATGCACCCGCCGCCCCCTGCTCCGCATATCTTAACAGCGTCGGCTCCAGCTTCCAAAGTGATTTTATTTAAATGTTCAATCTCGGGGCTTGTAAATGCCGGAGCAAGTCTGACTCTTGCATCAAATTCTTGATTAAAGAGCTCAGGTAAATCGGTCCACTTTTTGCTCATGATGGATTTCTCCATTTTTTCGGCAATAATTTTTAAGTCATTTAAAGCTGTCATGGTTTTTGTTTCTTTAAGTACAGCACTTTTCATCACTTCAAAATTGTTCATCCCCGAATGATGAGATTTCCCAGTGTAAACCAACATAAAGTGATCATTTAAGGGTGAGTTCTGGACATCAAAAGTTTGCTGCTCAATTCCTGCGAAAGTGTATTTTAAAATATTGAGTCCACCACTGACAGCCGGATAATAATCCTGAGTCCCCGTCGGAGTATTGAGAACAAATGCTTCTAAGTTATGAGCTACATTGACCATCTCGTGAACGGAATTAAACTTCGGCCCCTGCCATAATGAAAAGGCTTTCATCATTGAAATGGTAAGAGATGAACTTCCACCAAGACCCCCACCAACCGGAGATTCTGATTGGGTTGTAAGAGTAAATCCCATCTTAGGTTTCACAATTTTAAGTATTGATTGGAACAAAATAACTTTCGGATCTTTATCGAAGACTGCTTCATCTAAGTTTTTATATTTTTTTTGAAGCTTAAGGTCTGGTGAGTTCCAAATGATTTCTTCAGATTCATTCGGCTCGAGCGTTGCCTTGGTCCAAACATCAATCGCCACATTAAGAGTCGTAGCACCTTGAACAAATTGATTCAAAGGCCAAAGATCTAATGTGCCTCCGGCTAAATCAACACGAGTCGGACTTTTAACCTCAATTTTTTTCACACTACTCTACTTTCTGCTCTGTATTCTCTTTTGCGCTGTCGGTCTGCCCTTCAGACGGAAGCTTCGCAACTGGCTTCACAATTTCATGAATCATCAGTCGATTGATTTGCGCATCATCGATTTGAAAAACTTCCTTGAAAACATTCGACTTCGCAAAAGCCTCGTGGTTCTTAAAATCGCCCCAAGACATTTTGAAAACTAGTTTATTATCTTCATTATAAAGCTGAACTTCTGAATCTAAATTGATCTTTGGAGCTGGGCTTTCCAAATATCCATATACAGTCATTCGGCTTAGCTTCGTTACAAGCTCTTCGGCCAATGTAGAATTCGTTACAAAATTTGGATCATTGTTATCTGAGTGCCAAACATCGTCCTTTTTAGTGAGGGTAATAGTTTTCACTCTAGTTTTAGCGACAATTTTTTTGATCTGGACAGTATCGAATTTGAAAGGTTCAGTCTTATCTCTGAAATCAATTAATCGCTTTTTTCTTAATTCTTCCAATGTCTGAGGCGCGAATCGGATAATCATCCGGTCCGGAGAGATCGCACCAATCACGTCCTTGGTCTTTGTGTCTTGATGAAGTAAGCCCTTCCATGTGACCTTGCCTGAGGCAAATTCTAACGTTAGCAAGTGGGCTCCCACAGAGCCCAGCTTTGCCTCGGGAATAGTGGCAGATCCTTTTGAGGTTGTCGCCTGAGTCAATACTTCACGAACCGCATTTTGATCGATCTTCCAATCCGTACGCTGTGGAGAAAACCAAAAACCATCGTTGTATCTTAGATCAAAACTTCCCTGCAGATTTTTAATTTTAATCAAATCTACTTTTGATATGGAACCTCTGAAAAGCCGTAAATTTCGAAATTGATCCGCAGGTTTTGTTAAAAACGTGGTCCAAGTCTGACTTGAAGTCAGAATTTTAGTATCCTGATCTTTTCTAAGATAAACTAGACCTTCGAAATTCTTTTTTGTCGAAATTTCGATTTCCTGTTTGCGATTTGCATTATCAACCAAAATCACAAAGCCTAACGAAGGCTTTAAACCATATTCAGATAGATCTGTCGTTTTTGGTTCAATTTGATCAACAATCTTTTCACCCGTGATTTGTTCTAAGAATCCGTCGACAATTTCGTTATCTGCCTGGTCACTGATA
>JANPPO010000043.1:0-9695 GCA_031428555.1 Bdellovibrionales bacterium
ATGAAAAATCGTATCGAATTAACCGTTGAACCAAGAGAAACAGGTAAAGGCAATAGCCGCAACCTACGTTTTGATAAAAAAGTGCCCGCACAAGTGTATGGCGCCGTTGAAAACGTAAACTTACATGTTAGCGAAAAAGAAATTGTTAAATACAATGTTCGCGCATACGAGAATGCTCTTTTCACTCTCAAAAGCTCAAATGCAAAAGCAAATGGTAAAGTTGTTCTGATGAAGCAAGTGGATGTACATCCATTAAGCCGTCGTCCACTTCACGTTGACTTCATTGCACTCGATTTAACTAAAACTGTTCGCGTAAGTGTCGAAATTAAGTTCGAAGGAAAACCTGCCGGTATCGCTGAAGGTGGATTACTAAACGTAGTCAATCGTTCGGTTGAAATCGAAGTTCTTCCAACTGACATCCCAGACAATATCTCTGTTGATATTTCTCACTTGGGACTTGGCGACGCTCTTCACGTTTCAGATTTAAAATTACCAGCAAACTTAAAAGTTATTTCTGCTCCTGAACTAACAATCGCGGTTGTTAACGTTCAAGAGGAAGAAGTTGTTGCTGTCGTTGCTGAAGCTGCTCCTGCTGCTGGCGCTGCTGCTCCTGCTGCCGGTGCTCCTGCGGGCGCGAAAGCTGCTGCTCCTGCTGCTGGTGCAAAAGACGCGAAAGCGCCTGCTGCTGCAAAACCTGCTGCGAAGAAGTAATTACGAATCTAGAACTGAATTTAGAAAAGGCTCCGAGGAAACTTGGGGCCTTTTTTTATGCCAAATTTTAGCTAAGAAAAGATGAGCGAGTTATATGAATCCAAATTCTCAACTAACGATTTACGCAATGGTAGGTCCAATGGGATCTGGAAAGACCACGCTTGCTTTGAAAATTGCAAAAGAAAATAATGCTCTTTTTCAATCTCTCGATGGAACCATAAGTAGTTTTAATCAACCCATTGGTGATTTAGCTGGCTATGAACGTTTAATGCCGAGAGCTCTCGATATGATGTATTCGAATGCATTAGAAACACTCAAAAACGGCCGCTCAGTTGTCTTCGATGAATGGCGCTGGCCACAACTTATGGAACTCGCCACTGCAGCGAATACTAAAATTGAAATTTACCACTTTGAAATTCCAGCCGAAGAAAGATGGCGTAGAGTTCAGAAGCGGAATCTAGAAAAGCCCGAAAATGTTTATCAATTCACTATGAATAAAGAAGAATTCGATAAGGAAAATCCTCATCGGCAGTTGCCGCCTCTAATGCCCGGCCTTAAAGTAATAAAAATTACTGAGTAACTGCACTTGCTTTTAATAAATCTAAAATAATATTCTTAATGTATGCAGAATTTAAATATTGCTCAAAAATCTTACTGGGACGCCTATGTTGCAACTCTGCCACAGGATGAGCAACCTTTAACACCTTTTATTTCTGCATCGTTTGCTGGCAATAAAGAAATAACGGATGAATTACTCCAATTATATTTAACAGGAAAAAAAACGGCCGGCAGTAGTGTTGTTGAGGACTTTTTAACTGCCAGCGATCTTCTGCCTGAAGTTGGAAACTTTTGGATTTTTCTGAATAGCAGTGAGACTCCCAGCTGCATTCTTAAGACAGTAGAAGTTAAAATAAATAAATTTAATGAAGTTCCAGCTGATATTGCAATAGCCGAGGGCGAAGGGGATTTAACTTTAGAATACTGGCGTAAAGTGCATTCAGAATTGTATACGCCATTCCTAAAAAATTGGGGTCTTGCCCGTCTTGAAGACGCAACGGTCATAACCGAATTTTTTGAAGTCGTGTATAAGTAGTAAGTAACCGGCCCCTTTTGAAACCTTATTTAAACATTCGCGAGAGAATTAATTCATGAACACTAAAATCCTTGAATCGCAAATTAATTGGTTACTTCGGTGGTCAGTTATCAGTTTGATTTCGATAACTTGGTTTAGTGCTCTCTTTTTTGGAATTTATATTATTATTTATTTCGGCGGAGCCGTTTTGCAAGGAGTTCCCGAACAATGGAACTTATCACTTCCAAGACTTTATGAACCTCAGACTTTTTTGACAAATCTGGGAATCGGAATTCATTTTTTGGCCGGGGGAATTCTCCTTTTCCTAGGACCCATTCAGTTGCTAACAAGTTTACGATTAAAGTATCCATTAGCTCATCGGGTGACTGGAAGAATTTATATCTTATCTAGCTTCTTGGTAGGCATTGGGGGCTTGGCCTATGTTTTATTTAAGGGAACCATTGGAGGTTTACCGATGAACATAGGATTTGGCCTCTATGGTTTACTTATGGTCTTGTGCGCGTTTAAAACACTTAGTCATGCCATTGCACGAAGACTTGATGAGCATCGTGCATGGGCTATTCGTTTATTTGCATTAGCGATTGGATCGTGGCTGTACCGAATGGATTATGGTTTTTGGGAATTAATTGCTAATGGCGCAGGTCATACGAAAAAATTTGACGGTCCTTTTGATATCATCATGGTTTTCTTTTTTTATATTCCGAATTTAATTATTGCTGAATTTTATATTCGTCCGCGACGTTTTCTTAATTCCCTGTTAGGAAAAGGATTTGCCCTGGTCCTGATCAGTGTAGCAACTCTACTATCGGGAATGGGGACTTATTATTTCGTCAAATACACTTGGGCACCTGCAATTTTTGATAGAATCACTGGAGGTTAGTGAAAGCTTGAGTGACTCAATTACAGGAAGTCGGTAACCTAATCTTGCAACATCAGACCCAAAACATAGGATAAAATAAATGAGTTTTTTGAGTCGTCGAAAAGTACTACAAGGAATTTCTGCTATCTTTACTTTTGTAGGTCTTGGATATTTCTTTCTTAAAAAGGATGAAGCAAATATGAACCAGAAAATTGAAACCTTTGATTTGGGTTTTTTATGGCCTACGCAACAACCTTTTCTGTTCTGTGCTCATCATGATGATAAATACCCGAAGGGCTTAACGAATCTGGGACCTGATCGCTCTTTCTTATTAGGCCGAAATATGGGAAGTGATTTCGAAGTTAAAGACGGCTTTCGTATGTATCACGGTGAAGAAGTTCCTGGTTTTCCAGTGCATCCTCATCGCGGTTTTGAAACTGTTACGATTGTGCGAAAAGGTTTGGTGGATCATGCGGACTCATTGGGGGCTTCAGGTCGATACGGCGATGGTGATGTGCAATGGATGACCGCAGGCTCTGGCGTGCAGCACTCGGAAATGTTTCCACTGACAAATCAAACGGGACCCAATGAAATTGATTTTTTTCAAGTGTGGCTCAATTTACCGAAGAAAAATAAAATGTGTGATCCGCACTTTACAATGTTTTGGGCTGAAAAAATCCCTGTGGTTAAAATGCATGATGATCGAAGTTTTGTTTCGGTTATCGCTGGTGATTTTCAAAATGCAAAATCCTTAAATCCGCCGCCCAACAGCTGGGCCAGCGACCCCGACGGTGATGTTTGCATTCTGTTTATCAAAATTGCTGCTGGTGAAAAGATTGAATTAAAAAAGACCAGTGTGGACGTGGCAAGATCCATCTACTTTTACAAAGGGCAGAACTTAGAAATTAATGGAACTTCACTTAAAGCAGGTATGGGATCTCATCTACCCGAAGAAACTGCACTGACCTTGCAGGCGGGTTCTGAAGCTGCCGAAATTTTATTTCTTCAGGCTAAGAAAATAAATGAGCCCATCGTGCAACAGGGCCCTTTCGTTATGAACACGAAGCAAGAAATCGTGCAAACCATCGAAGACTACAAAAAAACACAATTTGGGGGATGGCAATGGGGCCGTCAAGATATGGTTCATGGCCCAAACCCCGAGCGTTTCGCAAAGTACCCGGATGGTCGTATCGAAAAACCAAAAGCTTAGTCAAACGACTAAGCTTTTTTTCTTCCGCGCTACTGCTGAATTTGATCCAACAAAGTTTTCAGATAAAACTGCTGATAGTTCTTATACTCATACATATAATCATCACGCGTGATCGTGTATGGAACATCAGGTACCGCTCCATTATTTTCCACAGCCACGCCATCTGGTCGGTAGAACAGAGACTTTGTGATCACAATATTGATCGCTGAATGGTTCAACGGCGCTAACTGAGCAATGTGTCCACCCAAGCCCGCAGTTCTTGTTCCAAGAAGTGTTGCGCGTTTGTTTCCGCCCATCAGAGATGGAAATGCGTCACCGCCTGAGCCTGCCAGTTCATCGATTAACATGACGATTGGTTTTGTGTAGCGGATTCGATTTGGGTGAATCTGCCGATCTCCGGAGATGGAAACTTTTTCTGTTAAGTGATCGCCTTTTTCCCAAGCGGTTTTGATTGCGACCAAAACTTTTTCGAGTTCTTTATATTCAATCGTGTCAGTCACAGTTTCAGCCAACCACTTTTTAAAATCGAAATATTCGGTTTTGCTAGCTAAAAGTTCAAAGTCTGTTGTGTTAATTGGTTCAGAGATAAAGAGGCTGACCATGTAATGAAGAAACGTAACCGAGCCACCGCAGTTATGATCTTGATCGATCACAAGACCCACGGTGTTTTTTTCTAACTCGTTGATCGCATATTCATATTTTTTGAAAGCTTCTTCTGGCTTCGGGAAAGAATAATGTGGGATACGTAAGTAGCCTACTTTTCCTTTTGGAGTTTGGTGATAGTAAGCGATGAAGGGATCTCTGATGATAACTGTTGCATCAGCAGGTATCGCGATTCTTGTTCCACCTGAACATCTAAAAGATCTCTCTAAACGCTCTTGGCCCAAAACATCTAACAATAAAGGCTTCATTGAGAGTGAGTGGTACTGAGTGGTTTGAGCTTGCTGAGGGCGCTGATTAAACTGAACAGATAATTGTTCGTCAAAGGGAGTTCCCGTCACTTCCCATTTGAGAGTCGCGGTCTCGATGAGGTCAGAAGTGCCGCGGCGAACTTGCACAACTGCATTTCCAGTTGGAACCGGAAATCTTCGGCCCGACCTAGCAAAAATGATTTGTGCCGCGGTTCTTTTTTCTGAAAGCGCAAAACCACTTCCCAAGTACGAACTCAAGTTATCGACCACTTTAGAAATCTCTTCGTCATTTAAAGAAACAATTTCGTCACCTTTTTGAAATGGGAAATCTTTTTCTGAAAGTTTTTTGCGGTCAACTTCGCCGATTAAAACTTTGCCTTCAACCAAGTCAGTGGCGATCGCGATATCTGCTCTGTAGTCAGAAGGTAAAATTGCGCCTAAGTGGCCATCTTGAAATTCTGAAAGATAACGAACAATCGTGTGGTAAAATTCTGCATTGGTTTTCGTTTCTTTAATTTTATTAGAATACGCTTCTCTGACCTCATAAAGTTTGAGTCCGCGAGTTTGCTGTTTGTAGAGCAACGGGCCGTAGCTTGAATCGATACTTAAGTTCAGCTGAGCAAAATCGCTCAGCTTTTGATCTGTCGTTAAAACCTTGGCTTGTGCGAACAAAGACGCCAAAACTAGAAAAAATAGAATGAACTTCACGAAAACCCCCTGATTGCCCAAGAGTCTTAGCAATCAAGACCCTCATGTCAAAATAAAGCCGAGTCAGCCCAGAGTGTTGAGCCCAAAAACCTTCAGAATTCTCTCCCCTCGTGCATCAAAGTAAGCTAAAACTTGGCCTATGTTTTTAGTCGTTGGCCTGGGGAATCCGGGCTCCAAATATCAACTCAATCGCCATAATATCGGGTTTCTATGCCTGGATTACTGGCTCGAGTCTTTAGGAAACACAGCTCCACGCTGGAAAAGCGACCATGATTCTCTGAATTTGACTCTTGAGCTTGAGGGCGACAAGATCTGTCTCGTTAAGCCTCAAACGTTTATGAATCTATCTGGCCAAGCTGTACAGTCGCTTATGGCTTTTTATAAGATCCCTTTGACGAAGATTATCGTTATTCACGACGAGATCGATCAGCCCTATGGAGCTATGAAAATCCACAAAAACCGCGGCCATGCTGGGCACAATGGCATTCGTAATATATCTCAGCTTGTGGGAATGGATTATGCCCGCCTTCGCTTAGGCGTCGGTCGTCCACCGAATCCTGAGTTTAATGTTGCAGATTATGTGTTACAAAACTTTTCCAAAGAAGAGATGCAGAAGATGCCAGAATTTTTAAGCCTCGGCTGCGATGCTCTGGAAATGATAATAAAAGAAGGTGTCGACAAAGCATCGACCATCTTCAATGGTGTTACGATTAAGTAGATAGCCTGAAAACAAAAGGGCTTTTGAAGAAGAAAGAAGGAAGATATGGCATTACAAGTAGGAATCGTTGGATTACCAAATGTTGGGAAAAGCACTCTCTTTAATGCACTCACTTCTTCAGCAAAAGCCGAAGCTGCTAACTACCCATTCTGCACGATCGATCCAAACGTTGGAATCGTAACTGTTCCAGATGCCCGACTAGAAAAGATCACTCAGTTTATTAAACCTCAAAGTGTGATTCCCACTACGATGGAATTCGTCGATATTGCAGGTATCGTTAAGGGCGCAAGCCAAGGCGAGGGCTTAGGAAATCAATTCTTATCGCACATCCGCCAAACAGATGCGATCGTTCACGTCGTCAGATGCTTCGATGATTCAAATATCATCCACGTTTCAGGATCCATCGATCCACTTCGCGATATGGAAATCATCAACACTGAACTTATGCTTGCAGACTTAGATTCAATCGATAAGCGTTTTCAAAAAATTCACAAAAATGCAATCAACAGCACAGATAAAAAAATTAAAGCTGAATACGAAGTTGTTAAAAAACTAAAAGATGCATTGAGCGAAGGCTTACCCGCTAGATCTGTTAAGTTTGATGAAGTTCTTGAACTACCCACGGCTAAAGAACTTCACTTGTTAACAATGAAGCCGGTTCTTTACGCTTGTAACGTTTCAGATACTGATTTCGCAGCCGGTGGAAATGACTGGGTTAAATCCGTTGAAAAACGCGCTTCAGAAGAGGGCAACAAAAGCATTATGATTTGCTCTGCCATGGAAGCAGAAATTTCGCTTCTTCCACCTGAAGAACGTCCAGAATTTTTAGCTGCGATGAACGCAACTGAACCAGGTCTTAATCGACTTATACGCGAAGCTTACAGCTTACTTGGCCTTTACACTTACTTTACTGCAGGTGTTAAAGAAGTTCGCGCTTGGACCATTAAAAAAGGTTTCAAAGCTCCGCAGGCTGCCGGTGTGATTCATACAGATTTCGAAAAAGGTTTTATCCGCGCAGAAACTTATCACTGCGAAGATCTATTTACTTTGAAAACTGAACAAGCTGTTAAGGATTCGGGGAAGTACCGGATTGAGGGAAAAGAATACGCCGTTAAAGATGGCGATGTTTTATTTTTCCGCTTTAACGTTTAGTTATAAGCTTTCGAATAGGAGATGAGCTTTGGAAGTTTCCCAAATTCGATCTGAACAACCACCCTATCCAGGATATCTTTATGTGCCCGAAACACCAGGGCCTCATCCAGGCATTTTGTTGCTACATGGAAGTGAGGGTGGATATGGCAATTTTTGGTCGATTCCCGGAGAACCACCGTTTCCTGTTGGTGAAGCAAAATCGACAGCAAAAATGGCAAGACATTTTGCATCGCTTGGTTTCGTCGCCTATTCATATTCCTATTTTCATGCTGATAATATCAAAGGGTTCTCTCACTATCCTCCAGGTGAACTCGTCAATATTGATATTCAAGATACCGCAGCGGCATTGGCGTGGTTGAAATCTTCGCCATACGTCGAAGGTCGCCCCGTCGGCATATGGGGAGGCTCTCGTGGGGCCGAGCAGGCTCTTATTTTAGCTTCAATGGCGACTCAAATAAATAATTTCAACGCCTATCCAGATGTGATCATCGCGAAATCCCCCTCTGATTTCGTATTTCCTGGCTTAAGCCAAGAAGGGGCCGATGCACTATCGACAGGAGCAACCTTTCCAGAAAACTATTGTTCTGCTTGGAGTCTTAACGGAAATCCAATTGAGATATTTTCTCCAATCGAAATTGAAAAAATAGAAACACCAACTTTAATTACTTATGGCGCTGAAGATGAAATTTGGGGTCCCCATGTTGATGTTAAGAAGCTTGAACATCGCCTCAACGCCAGTGGCCGTCGAGCTTTGCATTTTAATTTAAGTAACAATGATGATCCAAAAAAATTGATGGATACGATTATTCGAGAATTATCGGAAGAAAGCCCGGCATCACATACAGTTTTTATTCGATTCTTAGATGAAGGACACAACCCAAGGCCCAACACAAATTCTTCTGTTTTCCAACTTATGATAGCTGAGTTTTTTCTTAAAAAATATTTACATTAGAGAATCTACTGGAAAAGTTTTTCCGCTTTAACGTTTAGAAACTTAAAGTAAAATCCAAGTGCATTCGTTTGTATTTAGCTTCTAAAGTTGAATCGATATCGTTCTTATTATCAAACTGAGTTAACGTAAAAGCGGCTTCCTTGGTCGCTTTGTATCCAACCTGTAATATCGTACCCTTACTTGCAGTGAAGTTTCCTGCGAAGTCAGAATCTGTGAACAGCGCAAAAACTGAATCACGCTCTACCTTTTGATCGATGTAACTGAAAGACCATTTTTTATATTGGGCAGTTGCACCCAAAGCAGTCGCTTTGTTTGCTGAGTTTGCGTTGTAGTTTTCGAGCGACTCATAAAATAAACTAAATTCCCAATCGCCGACTTTTTGTTTTGCTTCAAGAAAAAGTTCAGACAAATCATAGTTATAAAGATAAACGTTATTTCCACTTAATGGATCAATGACTAAAGTGTTGCCGCGGGAATTATTCAGAGTCACATCCGAACTGTTTCCAAAAAACCTCTTCGGTTCGTTGTTTTTTACTTTGGTGAAACTGAATGTCCCAAGTCCTGCGCTAACTGAAGTATCAGCGCGTTTCCATTTTGCGTATCCTTGAGCACCATTGAAGAAAGAATCTGTCTCATCAAGGCCGGCACTTGAGTCGTAATTTTCTACCATCCAAGACGCGAGACCTAAAATAGTAAATGACCATTCTTCTGTGATCTCTAATGGCATTTTTAAAGCGAAACCTTCAGGAGTGATATCGCGGTCTAGTAGCATTTGGTTTTTACCCACAAAATAGAATGGCGTGGGAAGCTTACCAGCTTGAAAAGTCAGATACTCAAGAGGTTGATAATTCACGTACGCTAGATCAACACCAATTCCTCTACGCGCATTTGCAGCGGACTTGTTGTCACCCACAGTTACGTTACCACTATTCGCGCCAGAACCCGTCATAAGCCTGACGGTCGCTTGTAACGTTTCAGAAAAATCAATCTTTGCACCTAGCTTAACTTGAAGTCGCTGAATTCTTCGTTCGTCGAATCCCGCAACTTTTTCGTGTTGTTGTCGAAGCCTCAAATCTCCGAAGAAACTGACTTTTGATTTTGCAGAATTCTTTTCGGAGCTGGCTTCGAGGGTTTCGATCTTTTCATTTAACTCGCTTAGCTGAGCACGAATGTCAGCGTTCGTTAATTCAGTTTGTGTAGCCGGAGCCGTTGCTTCCGTCTGCGCTTTAGCTAATCCAAATGTTAGAAGAACTAGAAAAACTATTTTCATACTTACCTCTTAAAGACTGCCGTGAAGAACGAACCAAAGAACATCCTGATATTCATTTAGATCAGAAGTGTTTTTTTCTTTTTTATAAAATGCCTGAAAATCAACATTAGG
>JANPPO010000044.1:0-11161 GCA_031428555.1 Bdellovibrionales bacterium
GATCTATCAACAGGACTGTTTCCTGGGTTATATGAATCTCGAGGTTTTGATGGTGAAGTGTATCCACCACCCCCACCAGAATTATAACCAGAGTTTCCACTCGAAACTGGCTCATCAGGTAAGATTTCATATTCTAAACAATTACTTCGATCTTCAACTTGCTCTGGTTCAGAAACTTGAACCGAGCGACTAACAGCACACTGAGTATCCCATGACTCCATTCCGCAAGAGGCATTGTATCCGCCGTCCATTGCTTCAAAAGACCAAGATTCATAAACAGGATAATCAATTTCACCTTCAAATTTTAAATCAATTTTGCGAACTTCCTGCATTCTCTTTTGAGCATCAGGAGTTCCAGAGCGTGAAATCACGCTCCACTTATTCATCAGCTGTTTACTAAGAGGAGTTTGAATTCTGTCGTGACCAATTGCACCTTCACCACAAGTTAACGAGTTCACAACTGCCTTGTATGATTGTGCTGCCGAGATATTTCCTTCACATGCACCTTTAAGTCCGGTTGGACCAATAGGCTGAGCAATTGGAAGTCTTGGACGATTATCAACACCAGTCACTCGTTCGCTACCGCAAGAAACGACATAAGTTCTGCCGCCAGATTTGTAAGTATCCTGACACTGACTTGAATAACGTAAATCAGATTCAGTTCGGTATTGTGCAAAACTTTGAGTGCTGATCGCAAGCAAAAGACACAAGGGCCATTTCATAAACTCTCCTCGAGACGAGAGGGTTTAATAAAAAACCCTCGATTCAAATTTCTTTTTTTACGAGAAACAGATTTTAGATAACAGTACCTGGCCGGCCGCCTTAGTTAAAAAGACCGCCATCATTTTCGTCTTGAGCACCTTGATCGTTACCTGCAGCCAAAGCAGCTTCTACAAGCTTCTTCTTTTGAGCAGCGTCTTGTCTACGGCCTTTTTCTACGATTTCAATTTGGTTCATCATAGCTCCGAAGATTTCAGAGATAGTGTTGCCTCTAACAATCACTGATTGCTTAGCTTTTTGAGCGACTAAACCCTTACAATTCGCATCGTGTACGGCTTGCGATAATGTAAAGTCAATTTGACAGATACGAGTGTTGTTCTCTTTTTTAAGTTCAGCTGTCGCTCTGTACTTTGCATCGTGATATTGTTTCATCGCTTCGTTTTCATTTGAAGCTAACATCATCTCTTCACGGATATCTGATAATACAAATCTCATGATTGATAATAAGATCTCAGCTGTGTGTCTTTGGCCAGTTAAGTAAGTCATAGCAGAGTTAGCTTTTACGATAAAGCCAGTGTCTTTAGATGAATACTCTAACTGCTTGTCTTTATTAAGCATGATATCTTTCCCAGATTTTAAAACTGGAGTGATCTTCTGATCATAAAGTTCAACAAACTGACGAGCAGATTCAAAAGCTGCTGATAACTCAGTATCACTTACTGCAGCATCTCTTCTAAAAGATTTTACAGCTTCTTTAATTGGTTGAAGACCGAATGACTCAAAATTTACGATTTGCTTAGGGTATCCTTGAGATTGGATCGCACCCATGCGCATACCATACTTCTTACGTAAATATGAACGACGAGCAAAGACATCTAAGATCTTTTTGAAAGATTCTCTTTGTGCTAAATCGTCATTATCATTCGTAAATCGTAACCACTCAGAAGTTCCGTAATTAGTTACGAACTGGTTGATCACGTTAACAGTATAATCAACCATATCGCGTTGATACTGAATCGTGTCTTCATCTAAAGTCATAGCTAACTGGATTTGTTGATTGTATTGCTTGATCTGATCGCGAGTTAAAATTTGAACTCCAGCCAAGTTCGGAGTTAATGCATTTGAAGAAACCTGGAATGGGTGGCCAAGTGGCGTCACGATTCGGTTTTCAATCTTCGTGTTGTTCATTCGCTGTAAAAGCTCATTTCGTGCAGCTTCAATTCTTTTAGTTAAAGGCGAAAGATCAACATTTCCTGCTGTATTAACAGTTGCCTTCATATTCCCTACTTCGACAGGAGAATAAGATGGTAAAGATTCACGAGTTAAAGAAGTCGAAGTCGCTAAATCTAAAGTTAGAGCTTCGTTCTTTTCGTTTACTTCGTTGATAACATTTAAATAGTCTTGAAGTTGAACCTGAGTAAGTGATGTCGACATCTTAACGAGTTTTACACGTAAGCTGTTTAATTCACTTAACTTAGAGTTCATACGCTCTGCGATTCCAGCGATGTATTCACGGTCAATAGCGGCTGCTAAATTCGTGCTTTTGATCACTTCCATCATCACTTGCGTATTGTTCTGAGTAACCTGGTTGATATTATAATCACCAGAGTCAGCCAAAACATTACCGCCAGACGTAATAGGCGAAATATTGCCTACTGCTGCATACACTTGAGTTACTTGAGCAAACATTACTGTCGCTAAAATGAGGCACACGTTTTTCTTTAACATATATATTGTCTCCTTTTTCGGTTTGATACACACCAAGCTTCTAGTTTGCAAAATGATGGCCCGGAAAACGATTGTTTGATTTTGAGACACTTTTCTAAAACATGAGCTTCTATTAAATTATATGGAATTAGGCGAGCCGGAATCACTCGCTAACCAAATAACAAAACTGTGTTTACTTAGTTCAGGTGACGAGTAATGGCAGTCATTAGCTTGTCCTATATTAAGACTTATTGTGATTCCAAATTTCAATACATTTGGATTTATCTAAATTTCGTCCTTCAATTTGAACAGAATCCTTTTTCATTTTATAGAACTGTCCCATTCCGGAAGTATAATAAAATCTTTGATCGAGTTTTTCAGTTCGATTTTTAAATGACTGCGGAAAAAGAACAGCTTCCGTTGCTATTTTTACTGTGTGGTTCCAGATCGCCAATTCTTCCGCTGAAGGTTTGATTCCAGTCCATAATTTTTGATCGGGCGCCCTCGGCGGACACATGGCCATTCCTAGCGGGTGATTCTTTTTTCCATTCAACTTTCTAAGCCAAACAGAAAACTGACTTGCAGAGGTTGCAACTTTAGCCGAAACAGGTTTGCCAGCGAGATGAGGTCCTCGAATGAAGAGGTTATGAAGCTTTGTTTCGTTTCTTCTATTTACCACAACCCGAGCAACAGCCATAGGATAGTGTAATCCATGCTTGTAACAACTGGCCATTTCTCCATAGAGCGTTCGAGCTAAAGAATCGATATCAATCATCTGCTCTTGAGTCATTGGAATATTATCTTCGCCTTTCACTTTCGGCACTGAAACTTTCTTCAATTTTTTTAAGATAACATTGTCATAAAGGTTAGCTTTGTGATCGTCGTCATCTTTCATATCGCCACAAAATCCAACTTTACTTTTTATTTGCTCTGAAGCGGTTTCAATATTCTTTTGAACAACTGCACACTTAAAATCTTCCATATTCTTTTTCATGCTGGATGAGTTAAATTTGCAGGCTTTAGAATCCGGCTTAGGACTCTTATTACTTGAGTAAATGGGCTCTCTTTGTTCAAAATCGATGTAAGCGGCATCGACATAACCAATGGGACCCTTTTCTCGAACGACTAACTCGTCTTTACCATTTTTATCTTTCCCCATTCGCTGATATTCAAACCGAACAGGATAGTATTCCTCTTCAACTATTTCATGAGTGTGAGGATCGGGTGTTGCGACCTTAATTTTGGGCCCTGTAACCCAAACCTTAGCTTTTCGATCTAGCCAGCCCATGGCATCGACACACTCGCCTGCTGCATTTTTTTGACAGAACTTCCAGTTGAGACCGGGTTTTCTGAAAACAGAAACAAGCGGGTCGCCCTTCTCGAGGTTCATGTAAGCACGGCGCTCTTCTTGGCCATAAGCAGAAGATATAAAGCATAAAATTGCAGCAACTTGAATAATGAGAGCTTTCACAGTCTCTCAGAATACGGTGGCCCCGCCGCTAAGTCAGGATTCGGTTTAGGCCAGGCCAGTCCAGAAATGAGCCAAAAAATCGGCCTCTTGACATATTCTAACTTTAGAATTATTCTAATCCTAGACCCTCACTACAAAGTTTGGAAAAAAATGAAGCAAAAGCAATATTCCACAGACGAGATCGAACAAAAGCTTTTGGATAAAGGTGTCCAACCTACAATCCAAAGGATTGCTCTGTGCAAATATATTCTTTGTGACGCTGACCACCCGACTGCCGAAAATGTCTTCGAGTGGGCTCAAAAAAACCTAACAAAAATCTCACAGGCTACTGTTTATAATACCCTCGGAACTTTAGTCGATTCAGGCCTGATCAGAACTTTTAAATTCCCACATACAGAAAAATTAGTTTACGATTGCAACACTGAAGATCATTTCCATTTTTTTGATGAAAAATCAGAACGCGTTCTAGACATTGAACCAGAGTCAATTAAAGTGACAATTGATCTACCAAAAAAGTATAAAGTTAAAGGCTTTGATATACTTTTCAAAGGCGAAATTAAATAAAATAAAAGGTCGTTTAAATACACCAACACACAAGGAGAATGAAGATGTTAGGTATCGGACAAAAGTTTCCAGAATTCAAAATGCAAGCGTGCGTATCGCGCGATAAGGGCAAAGAATTCGCTGAAGTTTCAAATAAAGATATGAAAGGCGCTTGGTCAGTGTTTTTCTTTTGGCCACTTGATTTCACTTTCGTATGCCCAACTGAAATTGCTGAGTTCAACAAAGAGCTTAAAAATTTCCAGGCGCGTGAAACAAAACTTTTCGGAGTATCGTGTGACTCTCACTTCGTGCATTTAGCATGGAGAAACAATCATGAAGATCTCAAAAATTTAGGCTTCCCAATGCTCGCCGATGTTAAAAAAGAATTAACTGGTGGTTTAGGCGTTCTTCACCCACAAGAATTAATTCCACTTCGTGCAACTTATATCGTTGATCCTGATGGCATCATTCGTTGGGCTTCAGCAAATGATTTAAATGTTGGTCGTAACGTTAAAGAAGTTGTTAGAACACTTGATGCTTTGCAAACTGACGAACTTTGCCCTTGTAACTGGGAAAAAGGCCAAGCTACTTTAGGTTAATAGCTTAAATTGTGGATCAAAGTTTTCAAAGACTTTGATCCTTCGCCTTTAAACTTTTAGGAGCATTGAATATGAATATCAACATTGGAATCGGAATCAACGAACGCAAAGAGATCTGTGGCGCATTGTCTAAGCTTTTAGCAGATAGCTATACACTGTATCTCAAAACTCATAATTTCCATTGGAATGTTGAAGGCCCGATGTTCAATACTCTTCATGTTATGTTTATGGAACAGTACACAGAAATGTGGACTGCGCTTGACTTGATCGCTGAACGAATTCGAGCACTAGGCCACTATGCTCCGGGTTCTTACAAACAATTTGCTGCACTTACTTCGATTGAAGAATCGGATACTGTTCCTTCTTCATCAGTTGCAATGCTTGAACAACTATTAAACGGGCACGAAGCTGTAGCTAGAACTGCGCGTGCTGCTTTTCCGACTGCTGAAAACGGAAACGACGAAGGTACATTGGATCTTCTGACTCAACGAATTCAGCTGCACGAAAAAACTGCGTGGATGCTACGATCGATGCTTGCGAAAGGACACTAGTATATGGATATTGCCGAAAAAGTAGATTCTTTTTTAGAACAAAATTATTCAGGTTTGACGTCTTCAATTTACCGAGATCTTTCTTTAAACTTTAAAAAAGTTTTAGAAGAAGGTCCACTCGAGCCAACAGAAAGATTTCAAAACTTGTTAGCCGCTGCAGTTGCTCTTGAAAACCAAGAGATGATGAAGTGGTCTGCAGGACTATTAAAAGAAATGGGAATGGCGGAAGATGCTCTACGTGAAACTGCAGAAGTTGCGGGCATAATGGGAATGAACAATGTTTATTATAAATTTAGATCTTATTTGCCAGACGATGTGAAGGACAATTATCAGCGCGCTGGTCTTCGCATGCAATCTTTGGCAAAACATATTTCCTCTAAAAAAGTTTTCGAATCAATGGCTATGACTGTATCAATCGTTAATGGCTGCCCCGTGTGTGTCGCGTCTCATGAAAAAGCGCTTACAACTGCAGGCGCTACGTCTGACCAGATTCATGAATTAGCCCGACTTGCGTCAACAGCGACCGGCTTAAGCGCACTTAAAAAAGCACAAATCGTCCTGTAAATTGATTTTTGATCCAAAGTTTGATTTTTGATCCAAAGCCTGTTTCAATTATTTTATGAAACAGGCTTTTTTATTTTCAATTATTATTCTTTTTCAAACTTTTACTTTTGCTGCAGTAGGCGACTCTGACAGTCGATTTACTTATGATATTAGTGGATCTCAAAGCACTCGAGACGGAAAAAGTTATCAGGAATTAAATCTAGGTCTAAACTGGTTTTTACAAGATTGGCTGATCTGGCGAAATTCAGCATTTCAAAGACAAGGGCAAAACATTGATACGATCTATGGTTTAGATTCATCAATGCGACTGCAAAAAGAATGGCTTAACGACAGCCGTAGTTTAGGTTTTAAAATATTTGGTGGTCCCGGTTTACGAGCTGCCAGCTCTGATTCTAACGCTTATTTTGGTGAAGCCGGTGTTGGAATTCGACTAGGCGGAATTATGCTTGGCGCAGGAGTCAAATCCCTTAGATACTTTTCGACCCGAAAAGACAAAGACGGGATGACATTACCCAAAGATGAAAACCAGGTGTTCTTGACAATATCAGGCGGTGGAGTTCTTTGAGCCAAGCTCTTTAAGGTTGGATGAGTTCAACGGACCTGCCGTCAGGATCCATAACGATTGATAAAAAACCAGATTTCAATTCCATCGGCTCAACCATGATTTGAACTTTGAGTCCGCGAAACTCTTGAACCAGCTCTTCGATGGCATTAACTTGAAAACTCATTTGCACGCCAGGAATATTATTAGCAAAACTCTCTTTTATGCCAAAAATCTCGAGATGCAAATCGCCTAATTTGCCTTCCCACGCTCGACTCCCCTTATCAATTAACTTTTGGCTGAACTGAAACCCCAGAAGAGAATAAAAGCGCAGCAATAGATCTGGCTGAGCGGTATTGAGTGTGATACGAAAGAGCTTTGATTGCATCCGATTCTTAGCTCATCGAACAAGCGCTTCGAAGTCAAGAATTCCAAAATTACAGATTTGCTTATTAAGCATGAAAAAGAGGCCCCGTGAATGCGACAGATTCTCAAAAAATGTATCTAAAAGATTACAAGGCTCCCGCTTATGAGTTCACTTCTTTGTACCTGGACTTTGATCTGTTCGAAGAGGCAACACGTGTGAACTCTACTATTCAAGTCAAACGTCTACGTCAGGAACCGCTGGAATTAGACGGAGAAAATCTCAAACTGATTTCTATTTTAGTAAATGGTGAAAAACCAAATTACAAAATTGAAGGCAACAAACTGATCATTGAAAAAACTCCTGATGCCTTTGAACTCGTAATCGAAACAGAAATTAATCCGAAAGAAAATAAAGCGCTTGAAGGTCTTTACATGTCTCGGGGCCTTTTTGCGACTCAGTGTGAAGCTCAAGGGTTCAGGCATATTACTTATTTCTTAGATCGTCCTGACGTCATGACTTCTTATACTGTTGCAATTTCTGCTGACGAAAAAAAATATCCTGTTCTACTAAGCAACGGTGATTTGTTAGCTAAAGAAAATTTAGGAAATGGTCGGCACAAAGCTGTTTGGAAAGATCCATTTAAAAAACCATGCTACTTATTTGCACTTGTTGCCGGTGACTTAGGTGTTATCAAAGATCACTTCATCACAATGTCTGGAAAAAAAGTGAGTCTCGAAATTTACGCAACTCACGGAAAGCAACCCCAGTGTCGGCATGCGATGGAGTCCTTAAAAAAATCGATGACTTGGGATGAAGTTGCTTACGGGCGCGAATATGACTTAAGCACTTTTATGATTGTTGCCATTGAAGATTTCAATATGGGCGCAATGGAAAACAAAGGTCTTAATATCTTCAACTCATCGTTGGTATTTTCTGATAATAGAACAGCAACAGACAACGATTATCTTCGAATCGAATCGGTTGTGGGCCATGAATATTTCCATAATTGGACCGGCAATAGAATTACATGCCGTGACTGGTTTCATCTATCACTTAAAGAAGGTCTTACAGTTTTTAGAGACCAAGAATTTTCTGGCGACCTAAACGATCGCAGCACACAGAGAATTCAAGATGTTGATGCCTTAAGATCACGCCAATTTTCTGAAGATGCTGGGCCGAATGCTCACCCCGTCCGTCCTGATGTTGGTGCATCTATGGATAATTTCTATACTGCAACGATTTACGAAAAAGGTTCTGAAGTCATTCGCATGATGAAGAATCTTGTCGGTGCCAAAGGCTTCCGCAGGGGCATGGATTCGTATTTTGATCGGCATGATGGGCAAGCCGTGACCATTGAAGAATTCGTCAATGCCATAGCAGACGCTAACGTGATTGACCTAACTCACTTCGAGGAATGGTACCACCAGGCTGGAACTCCACAAGTCACAGTTCGGGAAAAATATGATTCAGCTGCACAAACTTATTCTGTGGAACTTGAACAGAAAACTCCGCCGACAGTGAATCAACCAGAAAAAAAGCCGCTTCACATTCCCCTTCTGTTTGGACTGATTGATCCAACAGGACATGAGTTAAAAGTCACAAGCTCTGATATGTCAGTTAATTCTGATGGCCACACATTGCTCGAGCTTAAAAATGAAAAACAAACTTTTACTTTTAAGAATATAAAAGAACAGCCTGTCTTGTCTTTAAACCGACAATTTTCTTCTCCAATTAATTTAAAATGGAGGCGAAGCGCTGATGATCTGATTCATCTGATGAAGTACGATACTGATGGTTTCAATCGCCGAGAGTCGGTTTACGAACTTTTATTTCAATATTTCGATTCTCGGATTTTAGAGAACAAAGCGGAAGTTTCTTCTCAGTTGATTGAGGCCTATCGTTATCTGATTCGCGATCACGCAGTTCCATTAAGTTTAAAAGCAGAACTTTTTAGTTTCCCAAGCGATAGTTTATTAGCCCAACGTTATGACGTTTTCCAACCTCTTAAAGTAGAGATTGCAAAAAATGAATTGATCCAGTCCTTATCAATGCAGTTAAGAACTGATTGGAAAGTCCTTTACGATTCACTCCCTGAAACTCTTGGTTACAAACCAGAAGACTTCGGTAGTCGTAAACTCAAAAACAAAGCTTTGTACTTTTGGGGACATACTGAAGACCCGCAAGCCCACGCCTGCATTTCCGAAAGAGCTTTGACATCAATTCATATGGGAAATCGTCTTGCGGCTCTATCCATGCTTTGTGATCACGATTCAGCATTTAAAACCGAAGCCTTGAATAAGTTCAAAACTGATTGGCAGCACGATAGCCTTGTAATGAATAAGTGGTTTGCAATCCAAGCAATCAGCCAGCACAGCAGCACCTTTGAAAACGTAAAGCGCCTGATTGACCATCCACTATTTGATATTAAAAATCCTAATAAGGTTTACAGCCTACTTTCTGCATTTGGAAATAATCTGTTCCGCTTTTTCCACGAAGAGACAAATCCATTCGAATGGTATGCGCAAAAAATTATTCAGATTGATAAGTTTAATCCACAAGTCGCCGCAAGATTATGTGCAGCTTATAACTTTGTTCCAAAGCTAGAACCTAAAATGAAAGAGCTTGTGAATAAAAGTCTTGAGCCTCTGAAAAATCAGGATCTATCAAAGAACGTAAAAGAACTTATTTCGCGGGTTTAAAAATTGGCAGGGGCCTTGCAATCTGTACTCTGGAATCATTAAGACTTTCTTAGTGCCATGGAGTATGAAATGAAGCCTTTGCCTTGTCTAAACAATATACAGAGATGCGCAATACCGCTTATTATTGCTATGTTGATGTTTTCCACAAATGCGGGGGCGACTAGCTGCAAAAGCTTGGTAAGTGCGGACACTGAAACTCAAATAAAATCACATTCATCTTACAATCAGGTAGTCGAAGTCATGAAGGGCAATCCTTATGATGAAAAAAATCTTCCTATAATTCCTCTGCAAATGTTTAAATGGGTTGGACAGAAGCTCAACTTTTTTGTCGCAACCAGATCTTTAGAAATTTTAAAAGACAAACGTGATTTCCGGGAAGTGGGCCAGAACAAGCCCATTCACCCAATGGGAGTCGGATTAATCGGAACTATCAAGATGTATAAATCTAGATGGACTGGTATTTTTCGCGGTGGAAGTTTCCCCATTGTCGCGCGGGCCTCAATCAGCCAAGGAAATCCATTCAAATACGACTCAAAAGGGAAAATGCAGCTTCGCTCAACAGCGATGGCTATCAAAATTTTTGGTTCTGTTGATCCTCACATTGTAGCTCCAACTGCAAACGCCGTATTTCAAAACGATCTGAATGGATTATTAGGTAAAGATCGAATGCCGTTAAATTTTCTTGAGTCCTCTCAGACGAATCAACCTGATTTGGATCCTTCCGGCATAAATGAACTTTACCAGGTTCAAACCTTAATTGGGGTAGCTTATGGATCGATATTCAATTCGAAAGATCATACAAGCAAAGTGCCGTTTATTAATCCGCGAATCCGCCCTGTCCACTCGTGGGCTGAAATGGGCGAGACCGATCCCCGTGCTGTCAAAACCCCTATTTGGGTTAAAATAGTTCCAAGACTTTCCCAAGTGCCGATTGAAGAAAATGATTTTAGATTAGAGATTATCGAAACTTTGAAGCGAGATGGAAATATCGTTTATGATCTTTTTGCTTCTGATAGACAAGATGGCAAAGGAAATATCCATTGGGTTGAAGTAGGTAAAATCAATTTCAACAGTTCAATTCTTTCGGAAAAAGTAGATAGAAATTTATTATTCCCACACGACTCTTTTCACAGTCAGTTTACCGGTGAAAAATTCAAAATTCCCGTTCCAAGAAATCAGTATAACTCCGCACCTGATGACATCCAGTAATTAAAAGCCCGATGACTTTTCAGTCTGAATTTCGAATTTTTCGGTAGAGTCATTCCAGTGCGCGGCTATTTCAATTGGATGGCAGCAAACTTCACAATCATAGGTGATTTCCTGGGTACTGCCATCTTCTGGATAAAGAGTGATTTTGAATTTTTCAAAACAGAACGGACATTGAACTTTTTGAGTCATA
>JANPPO010000045.1:0-8735 GCA_031428555.1 Bdellovibrionales bacterium
CCCCGGCAACAGCAGCAGGTCGCTGCAATTATCCAATGCCCCGCCCGGCAGGTGCAAAACGAAGGCGCCGATCTCTGGCGCGATCCAATCGCGGTCCAGACCCACCACCCGCGCCAAGCCGCCGTCATAGCTTTGCACCGCGTCGCCAATGCGCAAATTTTCAACGGGCGTCCAACCCGCAGCGCTTTCGACCAGCGTTCCGGCAATAAAGCCAGAGGTTACATTGCGCGCCTTACGGGGGAATTCTTTGGTGAACATGGGCTGTCCTTTCGGGTTAAGACTTGTGGCGGCCGTGATGGCCTTCTGCCCAATTAGCACCTGAAATTTGCCGTTTTTTCGTCATGTTTGAGGCCTGCCGATGGCATTGATGCGCGGCTGTGGGCAATTCGGCTTCGTAGAAGCAACCTTTTCAATAATTGCTGTTGTTAAACTTAGATAAACTAATAAATACTGCAAATAATGTAAGTAGTTTTATTAAACGCATTTTCTTACGATCGGAAAATGAGTCTCAAACTTTAAGTCGAGTCGAGGCGAGTTTTTTAAAATAGGGATCTCAACAAGACCTCAGCGAACAGTCCCGAACAGATTCTAACTAGGAAAAGTTCAAAACTCTAGAAACTCTCAAGAAACAAAGTTAATTCATAAGAGCCATAACGAGATTATTTCAAATTAATATTTTAGGAGAAACCATGATCATTTTAAAATTGTTCTTAGCTGGCGGCCTTTTAATGGGAAGCTTGATTTCTGCACACGCACTGACCGGCAATAATTGCGCGAAAAAATATAATGATTGCAGAAATGATCTTGCCAACATGTTCGATAAAAAATCTTGCATGAAAAAGCGCGCAAAGTGTGACTTTGAAGTCCAACAAGCAGAGAAAAGTTCAGCCCAAAATGCTACGAAAAATAGAATGCTCAATGGCCAAACTGAGCCGCAGAACACAATGCGCCCATGGAAATCCGACGAACGAGATCCCAATTCCATTGAAGTGCGAAAAGAAGCTGCGCGCAGACGAGTCTTGGACCGCGACCGCGAAAAAGCTCAAGGCCCTCAGAACAACAATATGCGCGATCGCATTAATTCAAATTAAACCCAAACCAAAAAAGGAAACCAAATGAATAAATTAGTTTTGTCTTCTGTCGTTCTTGCATCGATCCCTACCTGGGCGTCTTACCAAAGATTAGCCGAGTGCTACGGCCGCACTGAAAAAAACGTAAATGCTCGCGCCGTGTTGTTTGTAGATACAAAAAACGACTCTCAAGGATACATAGCTGTATCAATTGATCGCGTATCTGATTCTTTATCGGCAACAAGAATTGATTGGACAAGTAACCCACAAGGTTACCCACGTATCTACGATAATAGTTTTGATTTAGATATTGTGATTGATGATAAAAATGCATCCTACGATGACATATTAGTCGAGCGGGACTACGTCCCTCAGCTTCAATGCCGATATACGCCCAAAAATTAAAAATCAAATTTTAAAAAATAAAAAACCCAAAGTTTTAAGCTTTGGGTTTTTTTGCGAACTATTTTATCAGTATCTTTTATCCGAACAAATTTAAGTGGTGCCCAGTGAGGGACTTGAACCCCCACGCCGTTAAGCACCAGATTCTAAGCCTGGCGTGGCTACCAATTACACCAACTGGGCACTATCGATCACATATCTATTCTACTATTTATCAGCAATCAACTTTTTATAATCGGGAGCTCTCATTAAATTTGCGAGTTCCTTTTCGCTGTCCATTTCGATGCGGACAAGCCAGCCTTCGTTGATTGGATCATCATTCAATGAAGAAGGATCATCCATTAAAGCTGTGTTTACTTCGATGACAGTTCCAGAAACCGGAGAGTAAAGGTCACTTACGGCCTTTACGCTTTCGATAACTCCGAAAGTTGTACCTTGAGTTACTTTTTGTCCTTCTTCAGGAAGGTCACAATAAACAACTTCGCCCAATTGATCTTGAGCAAATTCAGTTATACCAACGGTTACAATATTTTCATCGACCTGAGCCCATTCGTGTTCTTTTGTGTAGTAATAATCTTCCGGGATATGAAAAGCCATTTAAGTTAAGCTCCTTATTTTTTCAAAGTAGACTGTTATTTCGCGATAAAGGGAGTTTTGCAAGTGGAGGCTTTTATTTTTTTGCCTCTGACGTCCACATAGAAAACCGAACCGATGGGCGAAAATTCAGGATGAACATAACCAATTCCGATGGGCTCGTCTAGCGAAGGTGAGTGAGTGCCACTTGTCACGATGCCCATTTCTTCACCATTTTCGCGGTGAAGAGTGTATCCCTGACGTGGAATTCCTCGATCGATCATCTTAAAGCCGATAAGGCTGCGCGTCAAACCAGACTCTTTCACTTTTACCATAGGTTCCTTACCTAAGAAGTCTTTAGCGAGAGGTTTTACAGCCCAACCTAAAGAAGCTTCGTAAGGGTTCGTATTGTCGTCGATTTCGTGGCCATACAAAGACATCTTCATTTCTGTTCTGAGAGAATCGCGAGCGCCTAAGCCAATTGGCTTAACTCCCAATTCTTGTCCCATTTGCAGAAGAGTTTTCCAAAGCTCACTTGTGCCTTTCGCTTCGATAAAAATTTCGCCACCTTTTTCGCCGGTGTAGCCAGTGGTTGCAAAAATGACGGAATAACCATTCCAGTTAATTTTTTTCAAAGTGAAAGACTTCATAGTGGAAGAGCTAATTTTTAAAACATTATCAAGTAGAGCGAAAGCCTTTGGGCCTTGAACGGCGATCTGTCCCCATTTTTCACTTTCGTTAGTCAGTTCTGCGCCTTTGTTATTTTCTTGAAAATGTGCAAAGTCTTTTTCAACGTTAGAAGCATTTACGCAGACTAAGTAATCTTCATTTTTTCGAAGGCAATAAATGATGATGTCATCAACTAGACCGCCTTTAGAATTCGGCAGCAGTGAATACTGAGCTTGATCTTCTTCAAGGGCCGCAACATTGTTACTTGTAAGCCATTGCAAAGTTTCAACAGCCTTGGGGCCTTTTACTCGGAATTCGCCCATGTGGCTGACGTCAAAAAGGCCAACGTTTGAACGAACATTGAGATGCTCTTCTTTTAGATTTGAATATTGGATTGGCATTTGCCAGCCAGCGAATTCAACAATGCGGGCACCTAATTGAACATGATCATTATACAGTGGAGTTTTTTTCATGGTTCCTTTCAATCAAGAACCAGGTCAGCAGTCAAAGAAATTCCCTTACAGGATTCTAATTGTCGTGAGAGCCGACAAAAGCGTAGCGGACCTGCACCAAGCCAGAAGGTAATTCCGTTGATGAATCCAAGCGCCAAAACATCGAATGTAGGGGGAGGGGGAATAAATCAATCCCTTTACCTAACATTACAGGGTGAAGATTTAAAATCGCCTCATCGACGATATTTTCATTCATCAGAGTGCGAATAAGCTTCGCACCGCCGACAAGCCAGATGTTTTTTCCAACGGAGGGTTTTAGGTCTTCTAAAAAAGCAGAGGGATCACGATTTATGATTTCAATTTCGCTGCTGTATTGATTCTTTAAAGTCTTTGAAAAAACAAAAGTCTTCTTATCGCCAAAAGGCCAAGGCCCTTTGCTAAGTTGCTTTTCAAAAGCCGAACGGCCCATGAGCAGAGTATCGATACCAGAATAAAATTTATCGAAACCAATATCCGATGGTGATTGGACCCAGTCTGTATCGCCATCTTCACGCGCGATTTTACCATCAGCGCTAGTCGAGATAAATAAAGTTACATTTCGCATTTCACTCATTGTGAATATGCGCTCGGGGTCATTACAAGTTTTTTATTAATAATTATTCGTCAAGACTCACTTTAGGAGATCTAAGCTCATTAGATTTCTTTTCATGCTCTTCTAAGAAGACGCGGTCCCCTCTGTGGAAGAGAGGTGGTTCACCGTGCCGTAGCATCCAGGATAAATATTCTCGCTCGGGACCTCGGCAAATCAATTGTCTCGTTTTACCTTTTTCATTGAGCTGATCTCCAACAAGTCGCGACCAAGATCGTGCTGGGGGCGAAGTTTTTCTAGCAGCGACATAGCTGAAAGTAAGAGTATTATTTTTCATTGGAAGATACTTTTCTATGTCTTCAAACCACTGCGGCTTTTCGATGTGAACGCGATCGTGACACCAATCAGTTTTTGAATTTGTATAAAGCGGACAAGCTAATTGATGGGGACACGGTGCCCACATGTGATAGCCTTTTTCGATCAACTGCTGACGTAATTCTAAAAGTTTTCGCCCATCTTGTTGAGTAGAGGGTTCGATAATAAGCAATGCTTCAGAATTATAACTCCAATCAGGAAGTTGATTTAATTCAGTTAAAGAGTAAGAAAAAACCGTAAAGCTTGAATCGTCCCCTTCAGCTTTTTGTGTCCAATTAAATTTCGGAAACATATTTTGCGGAATCGTAGATCTTTCGAGTAATTGCTGATTTTTAAAAATATCTTCAAACACCCAACTGGCAGTTCCAACACCCGCACCATAATCAGTCATGTGATTAAGGCCAGAAAAAAAATTCTGATTTACAAGTTCAGCTTTAATTTTAAGAAGACGGATTGTATTGAGCGGCCAAAAATAAACTAAGCCAGCACGTTGCGCCCACTCTTTTTCCCACGGTGTGGGGCTATCGGGATTGGCGATGTAGAAATCTGAAAGTTGTAAAACATCTTCGGCTAGACTTTTGGATTGCTTGCCCCAGCCCTTTTCTTTAAAAAGGCGGTCAATTTCAGTCTGAATATAAGAGGGAAACGGGATAATTTGCTTCATTTAAGTGTTTTAAAAAACAACAAGACCAAAGAGCAGTCAACAAATCCCTTTTTGTACCGAAAAATAAACATGAGTTCAAATTCAGCAGCATCAAGCGCTTCAGGTGACTGGAAAACAGAAGCAGGCGTTTTAAGAGCACTTATTATGGATCCCTCCGTGTCCGAAATTATGGTTAATAATTGGAATCTGATCTTCGTTGAAAAAAACGGAGTCATTGAAGAATCACCAGTTAAGTTTAAAGATCCAGATGCACTTATGAGATTCGTCTTATCTTTAGCAGTCTTCACTGGAAAAGAGCTGAACAGAAGATCTCCTTGTTTGGATGCAAGATTAAACGATGGGTTCCGACTTAACATTGTGATTCCTCCTGTTGCATTAGATGGTCCATCAATCACAATTCGAAAACCTTCGACTCAGACAAAGAGTTATCAGGAACTCGTGGCCTCTGGACATTTAGATGCTAAGGCGACTTATTTCATGAGCCAAGCCGTAGCTGCCAGACAAAACATAATCGTTTCAGGCGGAACGGGTTCAGGTAAAACCACTTTACTTAATATTTTAAGCGGTTTTGTTCGTTCAAAAGAGCGAGTTGTTACAATCGAAGATACAGCAGAGCTTCAACTCAAAGTTCGAAATCTTGTTCGCATGGAAACAAAAGCTGCGATTGGTAACGACACGAGTGTTGGTATGGATATGCTTCTAAGAAATGCACTTCGGATGCGGCCAGACCGCATCATCATCGGAGAGTGCCGCGGTACCGAGACCTGGGACATGCTGATGGCGATGAACACTGGTCACGAAGGCAGTATGACAACAGTCCACTCAAATACGGCTGCTGACGCTCTTCGAAGATTAGAATCAATGATCTTAAGAACTGGAACTGAAGCCCCGTTAAGCATGATTCAAACAGATATCGCAAATACCATTCATTTTATCGTGCAGACGACTCGAAACATGGAAGGGAAGCGGGAAATCACAGAAATTGTTGAAGTCCTTGGTAGACAGGGCGACGACTACATTGTGAATCATGTTTTTAAAATGGGCGAAAATGGAATTCAAAGTACTGGTTACATTCCACGTTTTGTTGAAGAGCATGCAGTTAGACCTGATTCGAAAATCAGATTTCCAACTGACTTTTTTAATCCCGATAAAAAGATTTCACTAGCTGCCTAAAAGAAAAGCGGACCCATCCCACCGTGGACAGAATCCGCTTAAAAAATTTACTTATATTCTTCAAGAGGTGGACAAGAACACATGATGTTTCTATCGCCGTAAGCATTATCAACTCGTGCGACGGACGGGAAATATTTATTTCGCTTCAGCGATGGAAGTGGATAAGCCGCTTTCGTACGAGTGTATGAATGTTTCCAGTCATCAGCTAATAACATTTCAGCCGTATGCGGAGCATTCTTTAAAACGTTATCTTCCTTTGAAGCTTTGCCAGTTTCAACTTCAGTAATTTCATTTCGAATTGAAATCATAGCATCAATGAAGCGATCAATTTCAGTTTTAGATTCACTTTCAGTTGGCTCTACCATCAGCGTTCCAACAACTGGAAAGCTCATCGTTGGTGCGTGAAAGCCATAATCCATCAATCGTTTCGCTACGTCAGTTACATCAACTTCAGAAGATTTCTTTAAAGGCCGTAAATCCAAAATACATTCGTGGGCAACTAAGCCCTCTTTACCTTTGTAAAGAACCGGGTAGTGCGGATCTAATTTCTTCGCGATGTAGTTAGCGCTTAAAATTGAAACTAAAGTTGCCTTTTTCAAGCCCTCAGCGCCCATCATTGAAATATAAGCCCATGAAATAGGTAAAATGCTGGCACTTCCCCACGGAGCAGAAGTCACAGCAGAAATTCCTGATTTTGAACCCATTTCTGGAACAAGTGAATGTCTTGGTAAAAACGGCGCTAAGTGTGCGCCTACACCGATGGGTCCAACGCCTGGTCCACCACCGCCATGAGGAATCGCAAATGTCTTATGTAAATTCATGTGCGAAACATCCGGTCCAAATTCGCCAGGCTTACAAATTCCGACTAGTGCGTTCATGTTTGCGCCGTCCATATAGACTTGGCCACCATGCTGATGAATCACATCACAGATTTCTGTAATCGCTTCTTCAAACACACCATGAGTCGAAGGATAAGTAACCATAAGCGCAGCTAGATTTTGCGAATGTAATTTTGCTTTTTCTTTTAGGTCCGCAACATCAACGTTACCGTTGTCGTCACACTTCACAACTACGACCTGCATTCCAACCATTGAGGCAGAAGCTGGATTCGTTCCGTGTGCACTTGAAGGAATCAGACAAATATTTCGGTGAGCTTGATTTCTTGATATGTGGTATTCACGAATCACCAGCAGCCCAGCGTACTCTCCTTGAGCTCCAGAATTTGGTTGCAATGATACAGCTGCAAAGCCAGTCAGGTCACAAAGCTTCTTTTCTAGATCATCGATCATATGTAAAAGGCCAACGGCTTGATCCAGTGGAGCAAACGGATGAAGCTGGCTGATTTCTGGCCAAGACACGGGAATCAATTCCGTCGCCGCATTTAATTTCATCGTACAAGATCCAAGAGGGATCATTGAATGAGTAAGAGTTACATCTTTTGTTTGCAACTGCTGAATATATCTCATCAGCTCAGTTTCAGAATGATAACGATTAAAAGTCGGGTGAGTTAAATAGTTTGAAGTTCTTCTTAAAGTAGAATCAAAGCTATAATCTTCAGTCTTTAAACCTTCAGCTTTGAGGTTAACAAATTCACCATGATTGAAAGCTTGTAAAATAGATTCTACAGTTTCAATCGAGCAAGTTTCATCCAACGTGAACGAAACAGTTTTTTTGTTAATCAATCGGAAGTTAATATCTAAATCCAGAGCTTCATCAACGATGTTCTCTGCTCTGTCAGTATCGACAGCAATTGTATCAAAGAAACTATCTGAGCGAAGTTTAAAACCCATATTTTTCAAAGCTGTAGCTGTTAGGCGAGTCATTGAATGGATTCGTTCAGCCATTTTCTTTAAGCCCTGTGGCCCATGATAAACGGCGTAGAAGCTAGCCATATTTGCTAGTAAAACTTGGGCCGTACAAATATTTGAAGTCGCCTTTTCCCGGCGGATATGTTGTTCCCGAGTTTGAAGTGCTAGGCGGAGTGCTCTGTTTCCTTGAGAATCAATCGATACACCAACAAGTCGGCCTGGTAACAAACGCTTATGAGCATCTTTAGTCGCAAGGTAAGCTGCGTGCGGTCCACCGAATCCGAATGGAACGCCAAAGCGCTGGGAATTTCCAACTACGATGTCAGCTCCCCATTCACCTGGAGGAGTAATCAAAGTCAACGCAAGCAAATCAGTCGAAGCAATAACAAGCGCACCAACCTGATGAATTCTATCAGCTAGGCCTTTTAAATTTTCAACACGGCCATCAGTGCCTGGATAAGAAACGATCGCAGCAAAAACTGAACTATCAATTTTGTATTGAGCCACATCTTCGACAACAAGTTCAATTCCTAATGGAGTCGCCCGTGTTTTGAGAACTTCTAAGATATGTGGATGTAAATTATTTGAAGCCAAAAATTTATTCGCATCACCTTTTTTATGAAGAGCGTGAGCCATCTGCATAGCTTCTGCAGCAGCAGTTCCTTCATCTAAAAGTGAAGCATTGCAAATTTCCATTCCAGTTAAATCAGAAACCATAGTTTGAAAATTAAGAATCGCTTCAAGTCGACCTTGAGAAATTTCCGGCTGGTAAGGAGTATAAGCCGTATACCAATTTGGATTTTCAAAAACATTTCTTAAAATGGGACTTGGAGTAATTGTTCCCGCATATCCCATCCCAATTAAAGATTTATAAACTTTATTTTGAGAAACTTTATTTTTTAATTTTAATAGAAGTTCATTTTCCGCTAACCCGTCGCCTAAGCTTAAGGGTTTTTTCAT
>JANPPO010000046.1:0-3663 GCA_031428555.1 Bdellovibrionales bacterium
TAGGGTGGCCAGGCTCACTTTTTTTTGAGCATGAATTGGGGTTGGGTTTTGACCAGGTCGTTCATGTTTTTCAGGCGTGAAATGAATGAGCGAAGCATGCTTGATGCCCACACAGGAATTTCGGCCATCAGCTTTTCATAGCCTGCTGCAGACACTTTAACCAAGACAACATCTGTTAGTGCTTTCGCTGAAGCTGAGCGTGGAGCTTTATCAAGTAATGCAAATTCGCCAAAGGATTCGCCTTCAGCGATTTCACAGATGTTAATTCTTTCGCCACCCGGCTTTTTAGTGAAGATCTGAACGCGGCCAGTTTCGATAATGTAAAAGTGAGTTTCCTGATCGCCTTCAAGAAAAATAAAATCACCCGTTTTATAACCCACTTTTTCGATATCTTGAACGTCAGGCATAGCACGATCCTTTTTTAAGATCCATCGGGTGACTGTCAGGTGACTGTAGCACTTAACTGTGGCACTAAATCCAATTTTGCAGATCTTGAATATTTTGAATGTATACAATCTGAGAATCGCTCGAAAGTTTAACATCCTTCAAGTGTTTTTTATTAGCAGTCGGGATCATAAAAGTTTTAAAGCCTAACTTTTCACCTTCTTTGAGTCTGATATCTGCGAAGGGAACTCCCCTGACTTCGCCAGTTAATCCGACCTCACCGAAGAAAACGCTCGACCTATCCAAAGGTCGGTTTTTGAATGAACTCATAAGGCTTGCAACGACAGTCAGGTCGCATGCAGTTTCAATTAATTTTAATCCGCCAACCACGTTAATAAAAATATCCTGAAATGCTAACTTCATATCCAAATGTCGATCCAAAACCGCAGCTAGCATATGAAGGCGATTGGCATCGATACCCAAAGTTGTCCTTCGGGGATTGGTCTGATTCGTTGAAAGCGTTAAAGCCTGAACTTCACATAACAACGGCCGAGTCCCTTCCATTGAAGCAAAAATAGAAGAGCCCACTAAAACTTTTCCACGCTCTTGTAAAAAAAGTTCAGAAGGATTTTTAACTTCATCTAATCCACCGCCACTCATCTGAAAGACACCTAATTCGTTGGCTGGGCCAAAACGATTTTTGATACTTCTTAAAAGTCGATACTGGTAAGAGTTATCGCCTTCGAAAGAAAGAACACAATCTACCATGTGTTCGAGAACTTTTGGTCCCGCAATCGAACCTTCTTTATTAATGTGACCCACTAGAATAATCGCCACATTATCTTTTTTAGCGACCTGCAGAAGTTGATTGGCGCATTCTCGGACTTGAGTCACAGAACCCGGTGCAGATTCAAGATCAGGCAAATAAACTGTTTGAATTGAGTCGATCACAACAATCTTAGGTTTCCGTGCATCGATCATATCTAAAATTTCAGGCAAAGAGTTAGAACTTGCGACTTCAACAAATGCAGATCTTAAGCCTAAGCGCTGGGCACGTGACGCTGTCTGTGCAACACTTTCTTCGCCCGATACGTAAAGTAATTTGTGTTCGTTTTGCGCTAAGCCCGCGGCCATTTGTAAAAGGATGGTCGACTTTCCGATTCCGGGCGCGCCACCTAACAGGACAAAACTTCCTTCAACTAGACCACCACCCAAAACGCGATCAAATTCTTCGATGCGGGTGGTGTGGCGAACAAGGCGTTGTTCATCTGGACTATGATCCAGGGAAACAACCGAAGTAGAGGAACTTGTGGGACTTTGATTTCGAACCCAGCCGCGGCCGGCGGCAGGTTGGACGTCTCGCTCTTCATTTAAAGAATTCCACGCACCACAATCGGCGCACTTACCTTCCCATCGAGGTTTTTTCGCTCCGCACTCTGAACACACATAGACCGTTTTCAGCTTAGATTTTGCCATGATTGTAGTTATCATGAATTGAAGCAAAAAGTGGAGTGATATTCTCATGTTGAAATGGTTCGTTCTTTTAATATTTATGACCGCAATTCGGACACATGCCGTCACGGATGCAGTGACAGAAGTCAGCCTTTTTCAAAAAGGTTATGAAAACTTTAAATCAAAATCTTATTTAGATGCGGTTACTCATTTTACGGCTGCATTAGAAAAGCCGCAGGTTCTTCGCGATTACATTCTTTTTTATCGCGGACAATCTTACGTGGCTCTAAATAAGTGGGCAGGGGCGCAAAAAGATTTACAGGAAATTTCTGCGCAAGAATCTCATTTCAAGTTGTTGCTTGATTCGCGAATTTTGCTTGCTCAAGTTTATTTTGAGTTAAATCAACCAGCCCGAGTTCGCGAACTTTTCGTAAAAATTTTAAGAAGAGTTAAAGTCACAGAGGACGAGCCCAAAGTTCTTTTCATTTTGGCAAAAGCTGAACGTCTAGCGGGCCAAGGCAAGGGCTGCAAATACTTACTTGAACTTTACAAAAAATTTCCAGATTACCAGCAAGTCAAACATTGGGATGCGGATTTAGATAAGAACGAATTCTTGGGTTCACCGACAGAGTGTCGATATCAAGTTGAAGATTTTAGAACAAGACTACGAGCTCTTCTTTTCGCAGGCTTAGATAAAAAAGCCTTTTCAGAAATGGTTGTCGTATCGGGACGAATCAGCAAAGAAGAGCCTTTGCTTTCGGATGTCATTCGTTCACAATTTGATTTGCAAGAAGGCGACACTGTTAAGGCCTATGAAATTTTAAAACCTCATATGGTGACGGGAATTAAAGATCCAGATTTTTTGATAAACTTCGCAACAACAGCATCCCGAGCAGGGGATAGTCTGATTGGCTCGGGCGCTTATTGGTATGTTGCTAGAAATTTTCCAAAAACAAAGCAAGGTCAGCGTGCGCACTTTTTAGCAGCGATCATGAGTTACCAGTTTCAAGACTATGACGGAGCCGAATATCGCTTCAAGGAATTCGTCAAACTTTATCCGCGAAATCCATTAACTAAAGAAGTTGGCTGGCACTTGGCTTGGCTTGATTATCTGCGGGGACATTATGATTCCTCAATTGATCGCTTCAAGGGTTTGATTAAGAAAAATAAGAAAAATCAAAATGCCTTACCTAGATATCAATATTGGCTTGCGATGAGCTACCTGAGAGTCGATAAACATGACCGGGCCCACGAGATCTTTCAACGTTTAGCGCAAGATCCATTGAGAAATTATTATGCGCTAGCTGCGCAATCCAGACTTGAAGGCACGACAACGGCGAAACCGAAATCTCCGTTTTCATTCTTTAGATCCAGAATGACTGGATTTCAATTTATTGCGCCCGATATGGACCGCGATATTCAAATAGCTGACGAGATTGACGAGGAAGAAAGCGAAACTTCATTTGTTCTAGTAGAAGAAGAGCGAGATCAATTAGAAGAGCAAACGAATCAAGTTGAATTAGAAGAAGAAATTAAACCAAACAATCCGGAAGCAACTGAATTTAAGTCGCCCATCTTAGCAAGACGATTCGAGCGGGCTCAGATTCTTTCATCAATGGGGTTATACGACTGGGCTAAGTGGGAAAATTACGAAATCGAAAAGAAAACCCGCAACAAAGATTATCTCAAAAATTTGATTCAGGACTATCAGAAGCTTGAACAGTTTCATCGCTCAAGTCAGATTGCACATTTGAAGTTCGGTGGTGAAAGAAACAAGGCGGGCTATTCAGCAAAATCTCTATGGGAAGCCGCTTATCCAAAAGCTTA
>JANPPO010000047.1:0-9229 GCA_031428555.1 Bdellovibrionales bacterium
GCGCGGAGGCCGGCGGGGGTTTATTCCCTGGCGTCCCTAGGTAGGTCATGTTGGTGGGCTAATCAGCTTCTGTAATGATCTCCCGAAAGGGAAGAAGCTGGAAGTGTCTTGCAATTGTATATAGCACAGCATATGCCAACCTATTATACTCTGTGCTTTCATACACTTAACCCACAAGTGCCAAACTGGACCCACCCCAATATAAACCAAAAGGTGTAGAAATGCCCCCAGAAGGTAGCAGCTCACTTTCTTATAAACACCGCATCATAAGGTCCTAAAAGCCGCTCCCACAGCCAAAAAGCTACCATCACACTTTTGAGGCTGGCGCCTGCTTGGCGCCGCATTCTCACAAATTAGCCTGGCCGGCCGCGGAGCTATCTTTTATGTCCAGGATGAATTACGAAGTAGGCTTTCATTTTGGAGGAGTTTTTATGGAGCAGGTTTTGACGGTTATTCCAGGTGATGGGATCGGGCCTGAGATTATGGCTCAGGTGATTCGGGTTTTGAAAGCTGTTGATGCTCCGTTTGAGTATGAAGAACATCCCGCCGGAGAAACTGCGCTCGCATCCCATGGCTCGCTTCTGCCCGACTCAACTATTGCTGCGATTCAAAAATCCAAACTTGCGATCAAGGGTCCTACGACGACTCCGGTTGGTGGCGGCCATAAATCCATTAACGTTCAGATGCGCCAGAAGTTTGAGCTCTACGCAAACGTTCGACCTGTGCGCGCTTTGCCCGGAGTAAAGTGTGTAAACGATAAAGCCAATCTTACGATCGTGCGTGAAAACACCGAAGATCTCTACGCCGGCATCGAACGCATGGTCGATGAAAACACGGCTGAAAGTATCAAACGCATTACTCGCCCAGGTAGCGAGCGAATTATCAAATACGCATTCGAGTTAGCTAAAAAATTGGGAAAGAAAAAAGTCGCTGTCGTTCACAAAGCCAACATTATGAAAATGACCGATGGTCTTTTTTTAAAAGTTGCGCAAGAAATCGCAAGCCAATATCCGCAGATTGAAATGCGCGATGTGATCGTTGATAACGCCTGCATGCAGCTTGTAACTCGACCTGAGCAATTCGAAATCATAGTCACGCAAAATTTGTACGGAGATATTTTAAGCGATTTATGCGCAGGATTAGTTGGTGGTTTAGGAGTGGTGCCTGGAAGCAACATAGGAGATAAAGCTGCGATTTTCGAGGCAGTTCACGGCTCGGCACCGGACATCGCAGGACTAAACAAAGCTAACCCAACAGCTTTATTGCAGAGTGCTGTGATGATGCTGGAACACGTCGGAGCTCTAGACAAAGCACAAAGAATTATGAAAGCCTTGAGCCTAACTTTGGCGGATGAAAATGTTCGAACTGCAGATCTAGGTGGTCGCGGTACAACGACGAGCTTTACAGACACACTCATCAAGAATCTGTAGAGCAAGCGTTTGCATTTTCAAAAGCCAAAGTAACAACTAAGGAGTAAAATGAAAAATTTTATAACGAAAAAACTTATCGCGTGCCTAGGCCTTCTAGTTCTTGCTTCCTGCGCCTCGAATCCCCACAAAGCTGAAAAGGTCGATACAAAAATCGAAAATAAGGGCGAATTGACGGGCAACACAACTGTCGGTGTAAAAGAAGGCAACATGGTCGTCCAACAAAAAGTTGAGATGAACGAAGAAGTCCGAAGAATTCAAAACGAAGTTTTCGAATTAGAAGACCGCGTTTACGGAAATCGTAAGTATGGATCACTGGGACTTTACGGCGTTCTTCGCCAGTGCAAAGTGGATTCGTCTGATCCTAAAAACGGTGGCGATGGAAAAATTCGTTGGACTGAACCTATAGACCGCATCACAGATAAAGAAGACGAGTGGAAAATCGGCCTAGACGAAAAAAACAAATTAATCGGCGTCAGCGAAGAGTTCCTAAAAGACCGAATAGAAAGATTCCGTGGCTACAAAAAAGTTTTGATGCAACGACAAGATGAGTACGAAGAAAAAGTACAAATCTGCAAAACAGAGATCAAATCAAAAAAATCAAAAGCTCCTGTTACGACAGTTATCGAAGATAACTAAAATCCAGGATCGAAGGTAGACCTTAAGATTTTCAAAGCATGGGCCCGGAACTTGGGCCCGGTTCGCTTAACGTGTGGGTTGGTGTTTTAAATACCGACCCTATTAATTCAAACTATTTTTATAAAGCACATTCTTCAAAGCAGTCAGCTCATCAATATCAATCAAGTAAGGGCGGCCGCAGACTTGGCAAGTAACGTCTGCCTTTTCGTTCTTGGTAATCATATCTTCTAATTCTTCTAAGCCTAATGTCTCGAGTGCTCTGAAAACTCGCTCTTTCGTGCAAGGGCAAGTGTATGTGAGTGGAAAATTATGATCGAGCTCTATAAATTCAATACCGTCAAAATAAGGTTTCACTAAATCAACGGTCTGCGCTCCATCAAAAAGAAGTTGAGAAACCGGAACTTTATGAAGGTCCGCATTCTTCTGAATTTTTTCAATCAACTGATCTTCAACTCCGGGCATGACTTCAATGATGACTCCACCTGCAGAGCGAACTTGGCCGTAAGCATCCAAGTATACACCAACAGAAACCAAACTTCGAATCTGATGGGACTGAATCAAATAATGAGCGATGTCTTCGCCGATTTCACCCGAAACAAGGCTCACTGTTGCTTGGTGCGGAGCTTTCTGAAAAGGCTGGTGTCTTGCAATCGTCAAAGAGCCCTCGCCGATTGCTTCTTTCAAATTGTATTCGTTATTATAATTTGCGGGTTCGTAATGAGTCATCGGACTGTAACCCCGAACTTGCCCTTCAAAGTGCGCTTCCGCATAGACGGCGCGAAGTGGGCCCTGACACCGAATATAGACACCAACTTGATGACCTTGTTTTTGTTGAGCCGCTAAAAGCGTAGCACCAACCATTGCACGGCCAATTGCTAAAGACGGTAACGCCTTTGCACCTTGCAGAGCCTGCATCTCGCGAACAACAGCCGTTGCATCAACCGCGGCAGCGCGAACAGTAAAATCTTTGGTCACATAACGATGAACTCGAGAAGGCAAAAGAGTAGGTGAAGATGAAGACATAGGGTGTCAAATTCTCAAATGCTCTTTGCGGAGTCAATCTTAGCCGCGTTACCCTTAGAAAAATGATGTGGGTAATATTTCGCCATGGCGAAAAACAGATTCAAGGTTTTGATCCGGAGCTTACTCCGCGGGGCCATACGCAAGCCAAAGCGATTGCTGAAAAAGTGAAGGCCGGGAAACTTCCAAAGCCAAACGTGCTCTATGTTTCAACAAAACGTAGAACGGCCCAAACTTTAGAACCCACGGCTTCCCAGCAGCGAATGAAAACTCAAATAAAAGCCGAGCTGACCGAGCGTGTACCTGGCGAAACGCCGGAAAAATTCCGATTTCGCATCCAAGAATTCCTCGTAAAACTTTTACTTCTTCATCAAGATAATGAAGTTATTTACCTCTGCACTCATTATGATTGGGTTGAAGAGTTTCTAACGGTGATCGAAAGTGATTCCGATCTTTCGAGGTATGCAAATTTCGGGGCGGCACAATATATTTGGTTTGAAAAAAAAGAACTCTGGCACTTCTTAAAATGTGAGGGCGTATGAAACCAAATCAATACTGGTGTATCGGAAGAAATTTTAGCGATCACGCGGCTGAATTAGGAAATCCAGTTCCAGAAAAGCCCCTGATTTTTCTTAAAAGCGGAGGCTGTTTACAACCTGGCCCCGAACTTAGTTTCCCAAATTTTTGCAGCGACGTTCACCATGAACTCGAGATTGTTTTACTTTTAGGCGAGGGACTTAAACCAACTCATTGGACTTTGGGTCTTGATCTAACTGAAAGAAGAATTCAAAACGAACTCAAACAAATGGGTCAGCCGTGGGAACTCTGTAAATCCTTTAAGGGTGCCGTGGCATTAGGGCCCTGGCAGCAGGTTACCTCGACAGAAGAACTTGAACAGCTTGATTTCACTCTTTCGATCAATGGGATGCAAAGGCAGCGTGGCTACGTTTCTCAAATGATTTTTAAATTCGATAAGCTTATCCAGTATTTAAATGATCGTTTTCCTGTTGCACCAAATGACGCTGTCTTCACTGGAACGCCTAAAGGCGTAGGCCCTTTAAAGTCAGGTGATGTTTTAGAGGCAACTGCTGGCACTCTTAAAATTCAGTGGAAAATTAAATAGCTAAACTCCGTAAGCGCCGTGACACCTGAAATAAATCGAGTTAATGTTCCACCTCCGAAAGACTACCGGGGGTTTGACAATGGAAGTATCGCGCCAGGCATCAGCTGATTTACAAAATCTGATCAAAGCAAAAGGTGAAACCATTCTTAAAAAGATGGAATCGCAAAGTAAGCCAAGTCTTTTTTCCCGGGATTTTTGGTACGGCTCCATCATGGAATGGAGTATGAAAAACGAAAAATTTAAAACCAATATGTTTAGGTTCGTTGACGTACTCCCCTCTTTGCAATCAGGCCAGGATGTTTCCAAACATTTAAAAGAATATTTCACAGAAAACGGTGGCGAACTTCCCCCCGTCTTTAACGTAGGACTTGGTTTGGGATCGTTAGCTCCATCACTTATGGCAGGTGCTATTAAGAAAAATGTGATGTCGATGGCCAAGATGTTTATCACGGGCGAAAATCCTCAGGACGCGCTGGTCGTTTTGAAAAAAGCCCGAAAAGACCGAATGACTTTTACTGTCGATATTTTAGGTGAAGCGACTTTAAGTGAAAAAGAGGCTCTCGAATACCAGTCTCGCTACATGGAGTTAGTCGAGTGGCTGGCGCGCGATGCTCAGAAGTGGGATTCGATACCACAAATTGATCACGATGCTGACGGCGAAATTCCTAAAATCAATGTGTCTGTGAAACTGACGGCACTTTATTCACAAATAAATGATAAGGCCTGGGATTTTACAAAAGTAGAATTGAAAAATCGCCTACGCCCCATCCTACGCTCAGCCATGAAAAGTGGCGTGTTCATTAATTTAGATATGGAGCACTACGGGGTTAAGCACTTAACTGTCGAAGTTTTCAAAGACTTGATGCTTGAAGAAGAATTTAAATCTTACCGCCATTTCGGCTGCGTGATTCAAGCTTACTTAAGAGATTCTGAAAGTGATATCAAAGACCTCATCAATTTTGCAGCTCTACGCGGAACTCCTTTTACCGTTCGATTAGTTAAAGGCGCATACTGGGATTCAGAAACTATCGAAGCAGAACAAAAAGGTTGGGAGTGCCCGGTTTACACAATCAAAGCTGAAAGTGATGCGAACTATGAAGCTTGCGCAAAACTTTTATTAGATAACTACAAAGTTATCCGAGTGGCTTTGGCGTCGCATAACGTACGGTCTTTAGCTGCTGCAATTGTTCACGCAGAAAGTTTAGGTCTTCCGAAAAATGCATTTGAGATCCAAATGCTTTACGGAATGGCCGAACCGATTAAAAAAACTTTCGTAGAATTAGGTTACCGCGTGCGCGAATACGCTCCGGTCGGAGATCTTCTTCCAGGAATGGCCTACCTCGTTCGCCGATTGTTAGAAAATACTTCGAACGAATCCTGGCTCCGCGGAAAATTTGCAGAAGGAAAATCTTTAGATGATCTTTTAGGTGATCCACTTCAAAAAATTCCTGCAACGAAGCCGCAACTTTATCCAAAGCGAGCTTTCAATAACGAACCATACTTGGATTTCGCTGTCGAAGCCGACAGAAAGAAAATGATCACAGCTATTCAGAATTTTAAACTCGATCAAAAAGTATCGCCGATCATTGATGGTCAGCCGGCGACAAGCGGCGAAGTTTTTTCACGAGTCAACCCATCGAACAGTTCTGAAATTGTCGCGCATGTAACTTTCGCAACTCAAGAACAAACTGAAAAAGCAATTCAATCTGCGCACACTTACTGGAAAGAGTGGAAAAAAGTTCCGGTTGCTACCCGCGCACATTACTTAGACAAAGTCGCTGACATCATGACTTTAAAAAAATTCGAACTTGCAGCAACTCAAGTTTATGAAGTCGGTAAACCTTGGGCCGAAGCAGATGCCGATGTCGCCGAAGCAATCGACTTTTGCCGTTACTACGCTGCAAATGCAAAAGAGATTTTCAAAACTCAAAAAGTGGGCGGAATCCCAGGCGAAAACAGCGATTACGTTTACCGCTCTCGTGGTGTGACTGCGGTCATTGCTCCTTGGAATTTCCCGCTTGCGATTTTAGCTGGTCAAGTGACAGCTGCCCTCGTTACTGGAAATACAGTTGTGATGAAGCCTGCTGAACAAAGTTCACTTGTGGCTTTAGGTTTGTACCAAATTTTAAGAGAAGCCGGCATTCCATCTCAAGCAGTTCAATTCTTGCCAGGATTAGGCGAAGTTGTTGGCGCCCATATGGTGAATCATGCTTTGACTGCGACAATTGCATTCACTGGTTCAAAAGCTGTTGGTCTCTTAATCTTAAATCAAGCTTCTCAGGTGAAGCCGGGTCAGCAGAATGTAAAACGTAGCATCATCGAGATGGGTGGCAAAAATGCTGTCATCGTTGATAAAGATGCGGATCTTGATGAAGCAGTTGACGGAGTACTTTACAGCGCGTTTGGATTTGCCGGACAAAAATGTTCTGCAGCATCAAGATGCATAATTTTAGAAGAAGTTTACGACCGCTTCAAAGAACGATTAGTCGAAGCTGCAAAATCAATCACGATTGCTGATGCAAAAGATCCAGTTGCTTACCTGGGCCCTGTGGTGGACGAAGAAGCTTACTCAAGACTGATGAAGGAAATTTCAAAGGCCGAGCAAGCAAAACAAGTTCTTTATAAATCTCCAGTTCCCGCGAATGGCTACTATGCTCCGATCACGATTCTCGATAATGTAAGAGCTGATGATTATATGGCTCAAACAGAATTCTTTGGTCCGATTTTAGCTTTGATCAAAGTAAAAGATTTGAAAGAAGCAATCGAAGCTGCAAACTCGACTGAATATGCGTTAACCGGAGGTTTATTCTCGCGAAGTCCGGAAAACATCGCGACAGTAAAAGACGAACTCATCTGCGGTAATTTGTATATCAATCGTGGAATCACCGGCGCAATGGTCGATCGTCATCCATTCGGCGGATTCAAGATGTCAGGTGTTGGAAGTAAAACCGGCGGACCAGATTATCTAAAACAATTCGTAGAACCCGTTTGCTTAACAGAAAACACATTAAGAAGAGGCTTTGCCCCAGTTGAATAAAAAAAGGTGACAGTCCCTTTTTCTTGTCGACGCTGTGTCATTGAATTAAGTACGCGTGGTGAGTGTTGAAGACTTCTTCGTCACGCCGTACTTGAATGCTAGGCCCAGCACGAGTCCTGCGAATGCGCCACCTAAGTGTGCGGTGTGAGCGACTCCACTACCCCAGCCCGGTGGGCCCGATAGAATCTCAGTCATGTCACCAATTAGAAACATCGAGATAATCCAAAGTGGACTTAAATAAACTTTGCCGTGAAATCCACGAATAGGAATCAGAAAATAATAGTATTCAATATTTTTCTTCAACGCCCCTGAGGCAACAAAACCCATGAGCGCTGTGACCGAGGCGCTGGCACCAACCATCGGAATCAAGCCAGAACTTTCCATATTCATGAAAAAGTAAGCGCCCACCATTCCGCCCAAGAGATAAATGATTCCCATCATGAATCCACCAACCATTGTTTCAACAATGGCTGCAAAAAAAACCATCAAAAGCATATTCGAGAAAAGATGAAACGCACCCTGATGAGAAAACTGATACGAGATCCAAGTTAAGGGCTTATTATCAATTTGCGATAGACCAAAGATGCTGACCGCTTTGTTTGTTTGTTTCTTAAAAATAACTTCAAAATCTCTTTTCCAAACTGAATAGCCTACTGGATCGACCTTCGATTTCCACTTTTCAAGACTTAAAATAAAATCTGCATCACGCACGGCCTGGGCACCAATGGCTTGAAACTCTAAACTTTGTCGGCCTAACTGGGATTCGCGGCCCCACTCTAGATAATAGTGACCGGCTTTTTGAATGAATTCATTTGTCAGTTCCATTTCACCATTGAGCTTTTTATTTTCAACGATCGGGGATTCGTAAAATACCGTGCAAAAAAAGAAACAATTTAAAAAGAGAAGAGTGATCGTCCAAGGATAGACTTCGAAAAGATCGACAAGTTTCACCTGCCCAGGGATAGGAACTATCACTTAAGCTCCCGCTCTTTGATATATTCTTCGATCGCGGCAGCACTTTCATCTTTTTTAACAGCGCCACCGTCAGCACTTGCAGGAACCCGCTTTGGCTTCAGCTGGTTTTCCCGTAATGCCCAGAAAAGACTGACATCCCAAATTTTCAAAGAATCTTTAAATGAAGTAGTCAATGAAGCCTGTTTCTTTAACTGCTGATAAACTTTTAGAGCACCGGTGTATTGAGAGTTTTCAGTAAACTCTTTCATCAAAAAAACTTTCGACGTCAGGCTGTGAACTTCGACTGGATTTTGAGCCATCTCTTTAAGAAGCTTGGTATCGTTCGTAAGCGAATACTTCGATAGCAAACAAAGTGAGCCTGATTTTTCGCTTGGACTCCATTTACAGATTTGTTCTGAAAGAGCTACCTTTACATCATCGTTCTTTTCAACCTGAAGTTTAAAGAAGTAAGCTAAAGCTTTTTCAGCTCTGCGGCCGCTGCTCCAGATTCGTTCTTCGATTTCATTTTGGGTATCTTCAGAAAAATCTTTTTTAAGCAACGCTTGGGCAACGAAACTGTCCGTTTGTTCTGTCGACGAATCATCGGGAATAAAAGTGAACTCTCCCCGGCTTGTCATGACGCTGTTTAAAGTTGCAAGAACCATGAAGATTCCAACGATCATAATGAATCGCGCACCCTTCACATTAAAAACAAGTACGTCATAAAAAGGGCGATCTTTTAAATCAGCAACCACAGTGTCAGAAACTCGGTCATGCCAGGCCCTCTTAGTTGCATGAGTTACCACTTCTAGAAATGGAAGACCCAAAAACAAGAATGAAAAGAAAGAAAAAGTTGATCTCAGTAAACATTGGTTCCAGCTCATCTTACCATTGAGTCCGTAAACGCGTGTGTGCATGATCATTCCACCAGGCGTTGTCGCTGTGAAATACAAAAAGAATGTGTGGATGATAATGAAAGTTAAAGCCCATAACAAAACGATTTGATACCAAATGTCTGATTCAAATCCT
>JANPPO010000048.1:0-7660 GCA_031428555.1 Bdellovibrionales bacterium
CAGGATGGCGATTTACAACGTCGTAAGATGCGTGTCCTTATTGAACTTAAAAAATATGACGAAGCGATTTTAATCGGTGAAAAAGCTTTGAAGAATTCATATGGATTGAATGAATTCTTTGTCGTCGAACCTTTGGCAAAAGCTTATGTTAGTTTAGATAAGAAAGATCAGGCTAGAAAACTAATTTCCAAATATCTTAATCGAAATGAAATCAATTTTTCTGATCTTAAAGGTATCAAAGGGAATTTGGAGAAGCTGAACCAACAACTTCTCTAATAATTATTCAGTTCGCTTTTCTTGTCTTTGCGGCTTTTGCTGCTGCTGAAGCAATTTTTTCTTTGAAGTAATATCCTGAACGTAGTCTTCGTAAAGGCTATTACTTGGTAAATCACCAAACATTGCTTCTAACTTTCGAGCCTTAGAACCATCTGTCTTCATTGGCTTTTGACGAATCTTAAGCTTGATGAATCCAATTAATCGACTTGGCTCAATCTCACCTTTTTTATCTCGAACGTTAATAGTTCCAGATACAGTTGATGAGGTATTTTCTAAACTTGCTGCAACTTTATTTCGAATCAAATCAAGTCTTTGATTTGCAATTCGTTTTGCTTCTTCTTCTGTCTGACTTCGCACACTTTGAGTAAACATTGCAGATACTAAAGTAATCTCAGCGTCAGCTAAGCCAGTTGTAATACCTTTGATTTTATCCATGATAAAAATAAACTCAGGGGTAGGAATAGATGTACCGCGCAAGAAAAGTAAATTATCAGGAATATCAAAATCGAAACCGTCTTGACTGACTTGAACGTTTTTGGCCAGCTCACCTAGTTGATCGGCTAAGCTTGATACGATTACTTTCTGTGACCCTGTGTCCAGTAAGTTTGGAGTCGTATCGATTGGCTCTAAGAAACTTTGAAAAGCTTTTAGAGGTTCATTTAAAAGATCCAGGAAGAGTTTTTCTAATGTTAACTGAACTCCGTAGTTTGAATAATTGTATTCAATAATAGATGGAGTTGAAAAGTAATCGGCAATCGCTTTTTTAGTCTCATCATTTTGACCAATCAGCCACATAACTAGGAAAAACGCCATTAATGCCGTCATGAAGTCTGCAAGTGCAACCTTCCAAGATCCACCGTGATGACCAGCGGCCACCACCGTAATTCTTTTTATGACTATAATTGGTTTCTCTTTAGCCACTGTTCTCTACCTTTTTAGCTTACGCTGCTTTTTTAATATTCTTAGTTGATTGATCCATCTCTTCGAAAGAAGGTCTTTCTTCCGGCATGACAGAACGTCTTGCGTACTCGATACAAACTAACGGAGGCGCGCCTCGTTGAAGTGCAACCATCGCTTGTCTAATAGCTTCTAAATAACGACCTTCAGCTTCGATATCAGCTGCCATCTTAGTCGCAGTTGGACCGATCATTCCGTAAGCACCGAATACTCCAAGCATCGTTCCCACTAGGGCACCTGCAACTAGAGCACCGATTTTTTCAACGCCTTCAGTTAAGTGAGCCATCGTTTTCACAATACCCAAAACCGCGGCCACGATCCCTAATCCAGGGAAACCGTCTGCTACTGCTTGCACAGCATGCTGAGCTAAATGTTCTTCCTGGTGAATCGCTTTAATGTCATTACTTAAGAGATCATCCACATCATAAGGAGAAAGTTCCGCTGATAATGTGATTTTCATCGTGTCACAAAGGAAGTGAACTGCGTGATGATTTTTCATGAAACCAGGATAAGCTTTAAAAATTTCAGATTGCTCTGGATTTTCGATGTGCTTTTCGACCCCTTGCGGTCCTTCTTTTCTAAAAACTTGGAAAAGTTGAAAAAGCATCTGTAAAAGCTCAAGGTAGTCAGCTTTTTGCGGACCCTTTGCGGTCATTGCTTTAATACTTAAAGAGATCCCCAGCTTAATGATCTTCATTGGGTTCGCAATGATGTAACCACCTAATGCGGCACCGCCGATAATCATCAATTCAATCGGAGCAGCCCGGAGAATCACCGACATGTTACCACCGGCGATTATAAATCCACCGAAGACCATCGCAAATACAACTATAATTCCGACAAAGCCCATATATAACCTCAATATCTCTATCGGTTTACCATTGAAAAAGTTGAAGCAAGTGTTTCTAATCTGGGCACAAGTCGAGATTTCTTGTTCTTCTAAAGCCGTCAAGGTAGATTGAATTATGCCATTGAAACCGCTCTTTTTAGTTTTTGTGCTGCTATTTTTAGTGCCTTTAGGAGCATTGACTCAAAATAAGCTACCGGACCCGCTAAAAGTCCAGGCAGAGCTTTTTCCAAACAAGATCAAGCCTCACCAACCGGTCAAACTAGTTCTGCATTTGGATTTGCCGGCAGAATATCACGCTTACGCTGATCAGTTTAAAATTGTGTTGGATCCTAAAAGTGACTTTCAATTAGGCGAACTTTCCATTAAGCCTTTGAAGAAATGGTTTGATAAGTTTTCAAAAAAAGAGCGCGAAGGAATTCAAGGAAAAGGCGAAATCACTGCGGAACTTATTGCTCCGAAAAAAATTGAAGCTTCGAAATTAAATTTTGAACTTACTTATCAAGCCTGTAGCGACACATTTTGCCTTTTCCCCGTTACACAAAAGCTGAATGTTAATTTTGACGTCGTCCCGCTTGAATCAAGTGCTCCCGCGATGGGTTGGGATGTTCAGGAACTTTTCAAAAGAAGTTTGGCTGAAAGTATTTGGCTTTCTTTCTTAATCGCTTTTGTTGCGGGTTTACTAACAAGTCTAACTCCTTGTGTGTATCCAATGATTCCCATTACGTTGGCAGTTTTAGGTCAGGGCGCTGAAAACCGAAAAAAGTCAGAACAGTTTTTATTTTCGATCGTTTATGTTTTAGGAATCGCCACAACATTTTCGCTTCTAGGCTTAGCGGCCGCACAGTTTGGATTTTTGTTTGGCTCGCTCTTAAGTAAAATTTGGGTACTGGCTCTTGTGGCATTGATTTTACTAGTTATGGCGTTAAGTTTGTTTGGCTTGTTCCATATCAATCCGCCCGCTTTTCTTATGAATCATGCGACCAAAAAGGGTTCTAGCCGATTCGCTGGCGCTTACATTTCAGGACTATTCTTTGGCGTTGTCGCAAGTCCCTGCGTGGGCCCGGTTTTGGTTGCGATCTTAGCTTGGGTTAGCACAACGCAAAAACCAATCTTAGGTTTTGGACTTTTATTCACTTATGCCGTTGGACTTGGAATGCTATTCATCGGTTTAGGTTTTTTCTCAAAAGCTCTTCCCCGCTCTGGCAAATGGATGATCCGAGTTAAGCAACTCATGGGGCTCGTCGTTCTTGGTGTCAGTCTTTATTATGCTTCGCTCATTTGGCAGCAAGTTCAGTATAAAAATCAGCCTCAAATTGATGAGTCTAAAATTAAAGAATCGGCACTTCCATGGAAGCCGCTCACAGAGCAGGCTCTAGCTGACGCAAAAGCTGCTGGGAAACCAGTGATGATCGATTTCTGGGCCGTTTGGTGTGCGGCTTGCCACGAACTCGAACAAAATACGTTTTCTCAACCTGAAGTTCAGAAAAAAGCTCAAGAATTTGTTCTTTTAAAGTACGACGCAACGAATGTGACGCCTGAAACTCAAAAATGGATGGAAAAATTTTCTATTCGGGGCCTCCCCGCCGTGATCTTTATCTCCGCAAGTGGAGTATGGCTTGAGAATTCCACATTAAGCGAGTATGAATCTCCTGAGCCGTTCTTACGGCGTATGAGCGAAGTGATTTCGCGCTAACATGGCCTCAACTGGCCAGGAGATAAAAAATGGAACTAGTACGTCTTAATAAGGCCCTTTCAGAGGCCGGTATCACAAGTCGCAGAAAAGCAGACAGATTAATTGAAATAGGAAAAGTCTTAGTAAACGGAAAAAAAGTTTACGAGATGGGTGTGAAAATCAATCCTAGCAAAGACCGCGTAGTTGTCGACGGGCACCCCGTAGTTTTCGGAAACACGAAAGTCTATGTGATGTTTCACAAACCAAAAAACGTCATGACAACATTGCACGATCCAGAAGGTCGTCCCACAGTTATTGATTACTTAAAAAAATATCCTGAAAGAATTTTCCCAATCGGTCGCTTAGACTGGGAATCAGAAGGACTTCTTCTTTTAACAAACGACGGAGATTACGCAAACAGCGTCATGCATCCCAAAGGTGAAGTCACAAAATCATACCTCGTCAAAGTCAGCGGCAAGCCAGAGAAAAAAGATATCGATAAACTTTTAACTGGCGTTTCGATCGCCACTGGAAAAGCAAAAGCCCGCCACATCGAAAGAATTAAAAGACCTGATTCTTCAGATAAATATGACTGGTTCAAAGTTGTCATTTCTGAAGGTAAAAACCGTCAGATCCGCGAAATGTTCGCAAAAGTTGGCTTTGACGTATTAAAGCTTCAACGTGTTGCCATCGGAAGACTTAAGATCGGTGCCTTACCTCGCGGTGAGTGGACTGAACTTTCTGAAGATCAAATCAAGAAGGTTTTCCAGCCAGATCTTCCAGAAGACAAAATCAAATCTGATAAAGCAGCAGCTCACGCCGCTGTTAAGGGTGCTACATCACCGGTTCAGGCTAAGAAGCGAATTCCTAGAAAAACCGATGGCCATGTGGGGAAGAAACTTAACTTCGATCAGCTGTAATTTAGGGTTTTGAATTTCACAAATCCGTTTATAAAAGGCTATCTCTTAATAGAGATAGCCTTTTTCATTTCTTGCTCTGGGCTAAGGTCTGAAGTCTCGAAAATCTTAAGTTTGTATGATTTTGAGCCGATATGTTTTGTATGAAAACGATAATTTGCTTTCTACTTTTAAGTTCGGGATTTGCAATGGCTCAAAATTCTGCTCGAGTCGTGGATGTCAGACGAAATATTACGCTTTCTGATACTGACAAAGTTTTTAAAGACTTTTACATCGATGCAGGACCCGATGCGGGTATGAAAAAGGGACAGACCCTCGTTGCAACACGAAAAGTTAATATCCGAGATGCAACTGGTTCAACAAATATTGGCGAGATCGTTATTCCAGTTGGGGAACTCAAAGTGATCGCGGTTTACGACAAGGTCACCGTAGCACGCCAAACAAAGCTGTTAGAGCGTGATGAACTTCCAATGCTCGAGCAAATTGGAATTATGACCGGCGACCAAGTCGAATTAAAGAAGTAATCTTTCTAGCAAATCTTTGGCTGAAAACATTACCATCCCATATTGCGGGGTCACCCTAACTGTGGCATAAAACTTCAGTGACAAATACAACTGAAACCTACTTTAGAATCCGAATCCAAAATCTCACTGAAATGAACGAGGATATTCTGACAACTCTTAGCATCGGTTACGGCGCTACCGGGGTTTCGGAAGCTCTTTCCTATACTCAGCACAACTTAGCTTTTGAGCCTCGTGTGTTGAAGCAGCGAGCTCATGACATTGATGTGTTTTTCCCAACTCCGCCTGAAGAAGAATATTTTCAGGAAATTAAAAAATTAGATGACCGCATTCAGTGGCAAGTGTTCGAAGAAAAACATAAAGACTGGTTAGAAGAGTGGAAAAAAGGTTTTGTGCCTTTTGCTTTATCTCCAAAAGTTTGGGTTGTTCCTTCTTGGCTTGAAATTCCAAAAGAAGCTGTGCATGCGATTCGCATTGATCCGGGAATGGCGTTTGGAACGGGAACTCATGCGACGACTCAGATGGCTGCCTATTTTATCGAGAAGTATTCTTTGAAAAATCCCGAAGCTGTTCAAAAGATGAGTTTTTTAGATGTCGGCACAGGCACTGCGATCTTGGCGATGATGGCGAAGCTTAGCGGATTCAAAACTGTTAAGGGAATTGATATTGATTCGGAGGCGCACCGGGTTTCTCGAGATAATTTAAAATTGAATGATATGAACGATATCGCAATCACTTCTGAACTTTTAGAAGAAGTGAAAGAACAATACGATGTGGTGATGGCCAATATCGTAGACGGGGTTCTAATTGAACTTCGCCATGACTTATTAAAAGTTTTAAAACCAAGTGGTCACATCTTTGTAACGGGAATCTTAGTCGAGCGTGAGCCTTCGTTTTTCGAAAAATTTATTGAAGACTCAAAATTTAAAGTTGTTCGTCGTTTAGAAAAAGAAGATTGGGTTGGCTTTTGGCTAACTCAGGGTTCTTAAAAATTTATGCGTCGCTACTGGATCGAGAAAAAGAATTACTCCGAAGGTTTTGTTAAAATAGACGGAGATCTCTTTCATCACATCTTTGATGTTTGTCGTCAGGATAAAGGCTCAAAGTTTGAAGTCCTGATGGATGGTAAAGCGTTTTTAGTTGAAGCTATTGATGTCACAAAAAAATCTGCCTTAACTAAGATTATTGAAGAACGAGTTGTCCCTCCCCTGCCTTCTCCGCATATTAAATTGGCGCTCTGTGTTCCTCGCTTTCCTGTGCTAGAGTCCGTTCTCGAGAAAGCTGTGGAGATGGGTGTGCACTCGATTCAACTTCTGACTTCTGATTACAGCTTCATTAAAACGTCAGAAAAAATCTCTGAAAACAAATGGGAACGTTGGCAAAAAATTATCGTGTCTTCGACTCAGCAGTCTGGCCGCGGAGAGCTCATGACCTTGGTCGAGCCAATTCCTTTAAAGAAATTCGTCCAGGAAATGGACCCAAAAGAGCGTTCACTGTGTCTATTTGGATATGAGGGAGACAACGTCGTGACGCTTCAAGATTATTTACGGCCGCAAATACACGGCCTACCGCAAAAGACGTGGTCTGACGCCTGGGTTATCGTTGGCGGCGAAGGTGGATTTTCGCTGCAGGAAGCCCAAAATCTGCAGGAAATCGGGATTCAGCCAGTTACGATTGGTGACCAAATTCTGCGGGTTGAAACCGCTTGCATCGCCCTGATCAGCGTCCTAAAGTATGAGCTAGGATTGATGAGGAAGAACAAATGAACGATCTTAAGGGCAACCAACAGGACGATTTTCAATTCAAACCCCTGACAAAAGGGCTTGGATTTCATCCCAAAAAAGAATCAGCAACAACTGGTTCAACTTCTCATCAAGCGGGATCACTGAATCGCACTGTTAATAAATCTGCAGCTCAAACGATGTCTCCGGCGACTTCAGCTCATAACCGCTCATTAAGACTTGATACTCCACTTCCAAGACCGGAAGCGCGTAAAGCTCCGACTCAGCCTTCTTCTGCGAATCAAACTGTTGATAATATTTTAAAGAACTTAAACGACAAAAATAAATCGTTTAACTTCCAAGATAAGGGACAAGCTCTTTCACCTTACTTGCAAACAGCACCAAGCTTGGCTGCTGGCTTTTTAGATATGTTACTTGTGACAGCTTTGGGCCTCCTTTATCTTATGACTTTAATTTTCACTCTTAAATTAGATCTGATTAAATCCATTTCTGATGGCGGCACGGAAGTTTGGCTTTCGACTGCTGCGGTTTTCTTAGTAGTTGGATTCGTGTATTATGTCGCTCAAAGAATGTTTATTGGCTTCACTCTTGGTGAGTGGGCTTACGAACAAAGATTAGGTTTACCTGAAGAAATGAATAAGCCAACTTATGGTTTAAAAGTTTTCTACCGACAGCTTTTAATCATGGTGACAGGCGTAGTTACAATTCCACTTGTTAGCTGGGCT
>JANPPO010000049.1:0-5663 GCA_031428555.1 Bdellovibrionales bacterium
TTCTTTTTCGGCTGAAGCAAAGCCTAAAGAAGATAAGCGTGGCCTTATTCCTGAACTCAAGCTCGATAGCAAAAGCGAAGAAAAAAATGAGCTCACTCAATTAAAATCTGAAATCATGATCTCAAAAGCCGAAGACCAGGCTATTGTAAGCTTGAATGGCTTACTTAAAAAAAGAAAAGGGACCGATCAAGAAGTTGATCTACTCTATCGCTTAGCTGAACTTTATATGCGAAAAGCTAAAACAGGTCGCTTCTTTGATCTTAACAGCGATTCAAAAACTCTGAAGATGTCATCCTTCCCGGTTCCTCCGCAAAAGGGTAAGGATTGGATTCGAAAAGCATCTGGTACTTATACTGATATTGAAAGACGCTTTCCAAAGTTTCACGAAATGGACGGAGTGTTATTTAATAACGCTTTCGCCAATCAACAACTAGGCGAAACGAAGAAAGCTGAAAGCTTATATAAAAAACTTCTAGATCGCTTCCCTAACTCTCCACTTGTTCCTGACGGTCTTATTGCGTTGGGTGAATTACTTTATGATCAAGCTCGCTTCAAAGAGGCTCGCACTTCTTTTGAAAACGTCGAGCGGTTCCCCGATTCAAAAGTTTACTCGTATGGAATGTATAAGTTAGCTTGGACTCTTTACAACATGAAAGCTTCTGATGAAGCGATTCAAAAGTTAGTTGAAGTCGTTCAAAAAAATCCTCCGACTGCTGATCCAAGTCGCCGTTATAACCTTCGTCAAGAAGCTATGCGCGATATGGTTTTATTCGTCGCTGATAAAATTAAAGGTGAAGACCTTTATGAATTTTTCAAGAAGATTGCGACTCCTGAAGAACTTGGTCAAGCGATGATCAACACTGCAAAACTTTACGAATCCTATTCTCGCGAGAAAGAGATTCATAACTTTTTAAATGAATTCTTAGACAAAGAAAAACACCATGCATACAGAGTGAAAGCTCATATGATTCTAGTCAGTGCGAATGAAGTTCTTAAAAAACGTGAAGATGTTTTGTTGAATCTTGAAGCTGGTAGCAAGCTTTGTGATCTAGATTCTTCTTGGAAAGCTCGGCAGGAAGCTGCCTGGGCTTTGGAAGCTTGTCAAAATGATTACCGTAAAACAAGTTTAGAAATTGCTAAAAAGTGGTGGGAAATTTGGCTTAAAAATAAAAGCCATCCTGAATTCTCGAAGCTGACTGAAAAAGCTTTCAGACTAATCTTAAGAGGCGATGATCCTGATAAACCAGATTACAAAACTCGTTATGCTTTAGCTGAGTTATTGTTTCAACAAGGAATTTTTGACGAAGCTAGCATTCAGTATGAAAAAGTAGCTCTAACGACGCCAGATGTTGCAGTTATTCACGATGCTAACTATGCAGCACTTTATTCGGTTCAAAAATCGATTGAAAAACAAAAGTCTAAAGACAAACAAGATCGCTTAAGAAAGCTTTCTTTACACTATATCGAGAAGCATCCAAAAGGTCAGCATGCGCTACCCGTTCAACTGCAAGTTGCATTAGCTGAATATGAGATGAATAACGACAAAGAAGCTGAAAAGTATCTATTGCCGCTTGTTGTTCAGAAAACAGATAAAGACGTTAGAAAGAAATCTCAAGACTTGCTCCTTGATATTTATAACTTACGTAAAAATTATCCAGAATTGAAAAAGATGGCAGCACTTTACTTAAAAGATGCTGACACTCAAGACCGAAAAGTAGCGTTGCAGAAAATTTATGAGGAAGCTCATTATTCTGATATTCAGAATTCCTTAACGACGAAGTCAAAAATTGAAGTTTCTGAAATGCTAACTGAATTTAGAAAAACTCACCCTGAATCAAAGCTTTCTAAAGAAGCTTTGTGGCAGGCCCTGTCGTTAGCCTTCAGTGATGGCCATACGGTCAAAGGTGCAGACTTATCTCTTAGCTTCATTACTCAGTACCCTGAAGACAAGCGCAACACTGACGCGCTGAAAGAGGCTGCACAAGCTTATCTTGATACAGGACGGATTGATGATTCTTTAAAAGTTTATCAGCGCATGCTTAAATCTGCGACTGGCGACGGGAAAAGAAAGCTTCAAGAAGTGATGATTGATCTTCAGCTTCTTCAGAAGCGTGGCACTGATGCACGTCGAACTTTGAAAGAAATTATGGCGGCGGCTCCGTCAGCTGAAAAACGCAGCTTACAAGATAAGTATCTTGGTACCTTCACAGAACAAGAAAAAGATTCTGCTGAATATAAACAGTTCGAGCAGCTACTACTTTCCCAAGGTGTCGAGCCCATGAGCACAATTGCATTGACGAAGATTTCTCGTCGTCATTTGGAAAACAAGCAATGGACTCCGGCATTTCAGTCAGCTACTAAAATTATGACCCGTGATATCGGTATGGAACATCGCGCGGAAGCTCGCTACATCCAGGCTCGAGTTTTAGAGCATGAATTATCTAGCCAAAGTGTAAAGACCAGCAAAGAGGATCGCTTAGCGACAGTTTTAAATATTAAAACCGACAAGCTTGATAAATCTTTAACGGCTTACAACTCGGCAGCCAAGATGACAAAGGATCCAGTTCTTATGTTACAAATCTTAGAAGGTCTTGATCGAAGTTACGATAACTTCGTCACTTCACTTCGCTCGATGCAGCTACCTGCGACGTTAGCGCAAGCGGATCAAGATGCAGTTCGTGCCGAGATTATGAAAATCACGCAGCCGATTGAAGATAAGCAAAAGGAAAACAAAGAAGCGATTGTTGATTTAAATAAGCGTTCATCGCCGACTCAGTCTCAAACTTTGTGGACGGATTTACGACCTGATCAAACTTTCCCGGTTGTTGCTTCTGGTTTAAATGCAGAAAAGATCGCAGCATTCATTCCTGATGAGTGGACGACTTCAGGTAACTGGGATCTTCATTCTAGTAAGAAGCCCGTTTGCTCTGCTGACTTGTTCAAGAAAGATTTAGAATTTAAAGATCGTCCTGAACTTTTAGGGAATTGCTACTTAGCTCAAAATTGGAAAATTCTTGAAACTGAGGCCCTAGCTCTGACGGATACGCCCACCAACAGGGCTTGGGGCCTCTTCTATCTTTCTTTAGTAATTGAGAAACAAGGCTTCAAAGATAAAGCATTATGGTTGAACGAAAAAGCTTTGAAGCTTTCTCAGTTCAATGATGTTTTCACTTATCAGAAAGCTCGGCTTGTAGCACAGTTGGATGGCTGGCAGGCGGCTCACCCAGAATTTCTGAAACTTTATAGAAGTAAAGTGTCGACGACCGACTTAAAAGCAATCGAAGCGGTGCAGGCAGGTGCCACTGGTAATTGGTTAACGGTAAAAGATATCTTAGGTGGATTTTCGAAGGAAGATTTGCAAAGCCGTGACCTGGTTATGTTGTACGCAGAGTCTTTGAATAAAAGCGGAGATCCAGAAAAAGCTGTAAGCTTAATAGCAAGTTCATCGATGAAGAACACAATCGATGCGTGGTTATATACAGCGAAGATTTTCGAAATCGACAAACCAGAACTGCCACGCGCGCAAGATTCTTACAAGAAAGCATTGGCAGTGGCAAAAAACGCCGAGCAAAAAACTTGGATCGAAAAGAAGATCGAGTATTTGAACAGCTTGAAGAAGTAGGGTTTGGATTTGATACCCAACTAGCTCAATACGAAGAATTAGTTTGGATTTGAGTACACGATTGGTCTTGATTGAAAAGGTAATTAAAAAAACAACTAGTTTTGCTTAGAGCCCGGTTTCGCGACTGGGCTTTTTTCGCTTAAAAAGCCGCGAAGTTCCCATAGCTGGTACAGTTAAACACTAAGCTTTTCTAGTTTAAGCGCTGGCCCAATCACGATCAAGTTCAGCTTCATCTACCAAACTCCATTTGCGAATAAATCGTTCAAGCCGATGATTACGAGGCGAATAGCTCACGAGATTCAATTTCTCGTTTTCATTTTTTTCGATGTATTGAATAATCTGTTGAAGTGACCTCTTTTTCCAGCTTACAAGTCGCGTGAAGGGTCTATGTACCCAAAGACTTTTTGGCTTCAATAACCCTAAATTTCGGAATATTTTTTTATAATTCCGGCCCATCTCTGCTGAAAAGAATCTTAAGAATCGAGAGAATTGTTTTTTTCGCAATCTGGAGGTTACACCCGCCTTAAAATAACAAAGCAGATGAATATGATCTTTCTGAATAGAAAATGATTTGATCGTTAGCTCGTAACGAGCCGCAGCTTTTTTCAACAGCTCCGATATTGATTTCTGACTTTTCGTAAACCAAACTGACTTCCCAAGCTGAGCCTTGAAAACGACATGATTCAATTTATTAGATTCAAATGGCCGAGCACACTTGCGATAGTTGATAGCTCCACCGTAGACTCGTTGCTCCTCGATCCACCACTTTTTAGTTCCGGATCGAGATGATTTAAATATTGAAGTTTGCTTTAGCTGCATAAATGTTTCCAACGAATAATTTTATGTAATTAAATATATGTTTATAGCGATTTACTAGTATAAGCAAGAATATTTCTATTGTGATGCGATTCAAATAATTTATTTATCTGAAAAAATGTAGTTAAAAAACTTGAATTAAAATTTTAAAAAGATACCGCTACCTTTTACTGAAGCACCCTCTCCTCTCCGAGTTTCTTCAATTGTTTCAATTTCCTGCTCATCCCGCTTTTCTTAATAGCCACTATCCCTTTTCTATACTTAAGGCTGCCCCAATCACCTTCCGACTCCCTCTATCCCGACCGCTGGCTTCCCCTACGCCATCTGCCGACTCCATCGTTATGATCCTTCCATTAATAAATTTTTCATGTCAAAAATTATGACATCTATTTAATTTCGAAAGATGCTGTATATTCCGGCCTTCTAAACCGGGGGGTTTAATCGTGAAACACTTAGTTCTAACTGCCTTAATTACACTTATTTCCACTCAAACCTTTGCAGCTACGGTTCGCGGCGCGCGCCTTGATGCTAGCAAAAAAGCCATTCTTGTCGATGTTACTTATGGTGGTGGTTGTGGCAAGCATGATTTTTCGTTGGAAGTCAGTGGTTGTTTTGAATCGATGCCAGCACAATGCTCAGCCAACCTGATTCATAAATCGCAAGATGCTTGCGAAGCACTAATTTCAAAAACTGTTGTGCTAAGTTTAAGCGATTACAAGCTGAATACTCGATATTTTTCTAAAGCGTCTTTGACCATTACAGGTGATCTAGATTGGCAGACAAAAAAGCCATCAGCTGCTACAGTAGTTCTTCCGTAACAATAAATCGCTCGTGTGAATAAAGGCAGGTATCTTGAAAGATCCAGCTTTTGGGGTGGCCCCCTTCCTCTCTTGGGGGCCATCTTTCTATTACCGCACGCCGCTCGCAAAAAATAACTTCATCTGTTTCTTCACAGCCATTGCTCGCGGAAAATTCGGTTTCTTCACAGCCAGTGCTCGCGGAGAATTCTGCTTCTTCACAGCCAGTGTTTGCGGAGAATAAAGTTCTGAAAACGATTGTCTCATTTTGAGAATCGCGACATCCCAATTGAGATTCACGACTCCGCTCATTGGATCCGCGACTCGATTCAAAAAAAACCCGACTCGACTTCGATCAAGAAAAAACAAAACTCACCAACTCAATTTCGAAAATTAAATTCGAGGACTTTTCAGTTGCATTTGAGTCC